>NZ_JAUBPT010000025.1:0-8947 GCF_036700905.1 Microcoleus sp. S13_C3
GCCCGTCCAAAAAGGACGGGCGGGACGCCCATCCCACAATAACAATTAAAATTGTAAGTTATTTAATTCGCGATCCTTATCAATCTTTTCATGAAAACAACTGAGGGCAATAATTCCCTGGATTCGATATCAAATTGTTTAATATTCCTAACTGTTGCAACACCGGAGAAGACAAGCTGACCGGTAATGCAACTGGGCCGCAAGGAACGCTATTGTCTGTGACATACACAATTCCGAAATAAGATTGAACGCCTAATTGTTTAGACAAAGCTACTTGAACAGCCAGCGGATTGTTATTATAACTAGCAACTTTTATCCCATATAAATAATTATTTGTTTCTTGCACCGAAAAGCCAAGAGATTTCAAAATCCCAGCCACAGAGCTTGCTGTTGGCGGCTGTGGAAATGAGAGAGTGCCGAAAGAGTTAGTAAATCCAGAGCCTTCTAAATATTCCGCAGTTTGATGTTTGTTCAGATAACTAATATATTGTGTAGCTTCACTTTCTTTACCTTTGTTAATCAATTTGAGGAAAGTAGGCAAAGCAATAGCCGATAAAATCCCAATGATAAATATCACAACCAACAATTCAATCAAAGTAAAGCCGTGGGAGGCATGATGACATTTGTGTCGTCGTAAATAGCGTTTATGGCGACAGAGATAGAACAAAAAGTGTTGAGTAAATACAGACATTAATACCTCCCAAAACTGAACTAGCAGTAAAATAAGACTAAGGTAAAAAAAACCGTGTTTCTCAGAAAAATCGTGCATAAAACTAGACATATTCAGGCATAAATCCGGTTTTTTGCGTCGCGTATATCTAGCCATAAGTATTCTTTTGTAATCCTCGCCAAGTCTTGGGAAACTCAGCTTGATTCTGATAGATAACAGGCAACCAGCTAGCACCGGGAATTTCCCGATCCCAACGCTGTTTGAGTTTTTCTCGTGCTTCCCGCACGGAAACATAAAAAGAATTGCCGCCAGCAAAAGCTTTGAGAAAAACTTTCAGAAACTCCTGGGCGATTAAATCCGGCACCGGTTCCCGCATCACGATAATTTGAGGGATATCTAGATCGGCTAATTGCTTCCCCAATCCTAAACCATCGCAAGAGTTAAAAATAGCTATTTCCAAACCGCGCTTAATAGCTATTTCTAAGGAGTCTTTTAGCTGTTCCACAGTTAACTTATCTGTCTTATTAATACAAATCACCCCCGTACTGCCATCTACTTCGCTCTGACTGTGACCCGAAAAACACAAAATATCCCAGCCTATTTCATCGGTGAGATATTCCTTAAGTTCCTGGTAAGTTGGTTCTACCAAAAATATGGTTTCTGCTTCTGATAAATGCTCCAATATCTGCCTGTCTCGATCGACATGAATTCCTGTACTGTCGCCCAAGATTGCCAAAATTCTTACTTTATTTCTGGATGGCACTGATTTTTTGACTCTGTTAGATACCTTGCGACTTAAAGCTACTTCTGCTTTACAGTAATTCTTAAAAAATTCCCATTGATGCCAGGGTAGTTTTCGCAGCAAGTTATCTTCAGTTTGGATGATTACCCGCACCTCGTCAGTGAGGTTTAACTTGTCGCGCAATCCCTTCTCGATCGGGGAAAACTGTTCTGATTCCAGCCAATTTTTTAGATCGCTTTCTACTTCTTCAGCTAAGGTTTTTAGATCCTCTATGGAACAGTTAGTGATACCTGGTTTTATTTTTATGGCACGGTAGTTTCGCTTCTGGTTTTGAAAGTTATACATTTTTTGCCACTGTTGATAGCGTTCTAAAATTTTCGCTTTTGGCGGTAACTTGCCTTCTAATTTTATTGCTAAGCGCTGGCGATCGCACCAAATCTCAACTGTCACGTCAAACCCTTGTTTCAAGTCGCCGCTAGCCAAGTTTAAGATAACTACTTGTTCAGACAACGGTCTGACTATATCCTCCATTACTGACAGCAAGTATTTGCGTTGTTCTGCTGAGTTTTGCAGGGCAGGTACTTCTGTTCCCAGCAATTGTAGCATTTCTTGATAAAAAACATTGAAATCCTTCTGAATTTTTGCTTTGTCTGCGTCAGGAGGTACGCTGACTTTGACGACAACTCCATTACCTTTGTTTTCAATACTCTGAATTTTCAGTTCTATGCCTTGATTTTCTACTTGCACTTGTTGGAAAGATGCGACGAAAGCTTTCCAGTCAACACCGTGGTTAAAAATTAAGTCAACTGTATTGACAACTTCTTGAAAAAAAATGGTAAATTCTCCTGGTTGATAGTAGTCGCCACTGCTGCTGGGACGGCGTTCGCGATCGTCAGTTCCCGGTTTCGGTTCTTCTAGCAAATAAACCCACCTACAATCAACCCATTCTAGTTCCGTAGTGCTGTCAATATTCCAGGTTCCTAAACCGCAAACACCAGTCATTTTGGCATTGCTAAAATCAGTGCCGATCGCCTGAACTTGACTAAATATTGCATATTCTAAATTAGCCGCTTCCAAAGTGGCTTGACTGAGGTCTGCTGTTTGAAGTTGGGCATAGCTGAGGTTTGCACCTATCAGGTTTGCTCCTCTCAAATCCATGCCTTGATAGGATTTGTGATAACCGTTGCTGGTGACAAGCAACTCTCGCACTGCTGGATTAATTAATATTGTCTCGTCCACTCTTGCCCAGTCAAGAAAACAAGCATGACGCCACATGGTGCGGTGGATACTTGCAAATCTAAAATCGGTGTTTTTGAGGGTGGCGTAGCTGAAGTTAGTATGGGCTAATTGAGTATTGCGAAAGCTGGTGCCACCTGTCGCACCAATGACGATCGCTAACTGGCGAATTACGCTGTATTTATCATCTTCGGCTAAAACTCTCTTAGCAATGTATTTTCCTAATAAGATTAAAGCTACAGCTAACATGACAGCTCCAGCGATCGCCGCAATAACTACAGGCGGATCGGGAAATTCTTGCACACATTTTTTTAGGAAATCATAGCATTTATTGTTTGTGTTGTCAACTACTCCAGCTTGGATTAACACGGATGCTTTTAAATATCTCAAGGAATTTCTGGCAATAATTCCGGTGGCGATCGCACTTATAGCCAGAGCTTCAAATAAAGCCAATGCTGCAATCGTCCTTCCCAGAACAACTTCAGCCAATGTTAGGGCTAAAGGAAGAGCGACAATGGCGATCGTAGTTGCAACGACAGCCGCAGTTAATGTCACAATTAAAAACGGAACATCGTTAGCCTTCGTTTCGCCAGACAAGGCACTCATTAAGGCACCAGTTCTAAAAGACCTTAACCACGAAAGTATGGGATGTTTATCATTGGAGAATGCAGAGAGGAAACCAATGAGAGGTACAAAAATAGCAGCCGCAATACCTAAATAATCCAAAGCTTTTTGTATCCCTTGGCGAATCATGGTAGCCAAGAGAATAGCATTGACGAATAAGATGATTGCAGTTGGCAAAAAACCGATATGCTCGGTTGTTTTGGGAATGAGAGATTTGAAGGTATTATCAACAGCAATTACAGCAGCTATTCCTGATATAGCCGAGAGCAGTGATACAATTATGAAGATTTTGATTTGCGATTTTCTAGCTAGTCCGCACTGAGCGTGATTGAAATTAGCCTCATCGAGAATTGCATTGGTAAAATCTGCACCTCTGATATCTGCATTGGAGAAATCTGTATTAGTCAGATCAAGGCCTTTGAAAGAACAACCTTGGAGATTTTGACCGCGAAAGTTTTGAAATGTTAATGATGACATAGGGGAGTTCGGCAGCGGATTGTGTAACGGATGTAACGGATGTTTCTGGTTTATCGTTTTCTCGTTCCCAGGCTATGCCCATTGGTGACCACTTAAGACGGGAATTCATAATAAATGTCGCTTTGAGGCGAAGTCTAGATCCCCCTAAATCCCCCTTAAGAAGGGGGACTTTGAGCGATTTCCGGTTCCCCCCTTATTAAGGGGGGTTAGGGGGGATCAGATTTCGATACAAACAAGAGAGACTATCAGTTTAACGTTAACTTGTCACCAATAGGCAGAGCCTAGTAACGAGGAATCAGGAACCAATAAAAATGGCTTAGACGCTCTACATAACGCCGACCGGATACAATTACAAACGAAAAGATTGCTTCACATTTACATCTCCCAGTCCTACAGTAATGCTGAACAATTCTCTTAAGTCTGAACAAAATTCAAAATTAAGAAAGTTGTCAGCCTCTCTCGATTCAGCCTTGAAAATCACTTCTTCTGACTCATCCATCAGCATCAATTTCAACCCAGGAGGCAAATAAGTTTGATTTCCCATGGGATACACTCGCACCTGAATATCCACTTCTGAATCCGGTTCTGGGGGCAGCGTGACTACCAGTGCCACGGACTGTTCTCCTAATTGCATTCCCAAATCTATTTTCTGGCCGCGATCGATGGGTAATGCGTTGTTGCTTCTAAAAGAGCGAAGTTGCAATTGTTTGGGATTTAATAGATCGTCAATTACTTGCCATCCCGCATCAAAAATTTCATCGAACCAGTTCATCAAATTAACTGGTTTCAGTTGTTGAATTCGATTCATGTAGACGAGCAAATCTTCGAGGGAATTCATTTCATCCAGAGGGACTTCTTTAGCTACTGTTCTGGTAAATCCTAACAGCGTTGCTTGTTTCAAAGATTGGTCTAACTGTACGGCTACATAACCAATTCTGTCTCCCCAAGCATCGTAGGGAATCTGACAAGCGTCGGCATCTGGCAAGACGGGACGGCATTCTATTTTTCCTATTTGTTTAACGTCTAAATCTGCTACATCCATAAGTTTCAGCATTAACGGATTGCGACTATCGCTAACCGGCCAATCTGTCTCAAATCCCATGCAGCGAAGGTAAAAATCTACTGCATACACTGCGAGGGTATTGAGATAAACTTGTTTGAATTTTTTCGGACTGGATTGTTTGCCGCACTGTTGGGCGATTTCGTGGGCTTCAAAGGATAATGGCACTGTGAAAGTTATTGGTTCGATCATTTTACTCATCATTAATTTCTCCGCTTCCGCTCAATTCCTACTGTAATTTATTACGAATGTAATCTGAAAATTTCCGCAGATTTCGGTCGTAAAAACTTTGGAGTGTTGAAATGTTTTTGTCAAATCTTTGAGATATAGTCTCCCATTTTTCATCATCTAATCTGGCTAAAGCTATGACTTGCCAAGTGATATCGGGACGACCTCTGACTGTTGTGTTTCGGAAAATATTGTCTGGGTCTTGTTCTATTAATTCACGTAGCATTTCAGCATCTTCCACAAGTTGCAACATTGAAGCTTTATCAAGATAAAGCTCCCATTCTTCTTGTTCCAAGTTGAATCCTTCTAAGTTATCGATCGATAATATTTTGATTCTTGTTTGGTTAATATATCGAGCGAAAACATCTTGAAATCTAAAATTAAAGAAGTAATTCACCCAACCCATTAGTGGTCTTTGTGAATCATAGATGTCAATTTTTAGACAGATATACTCAAATATTTTCAAACGGGCTTCGCTATAAATGTCTTCGTAAAGATATCTCTGATCTATATAGGGACGAACAAGTCTGTTAGAACGCTCAATTGCGTCCATCAGTCTGGTTAATGCTATCTGTCGCTCTTTGCTTCCGGCGAGGTGCTGTTGAGCTTCTAGGGCTAGCTGCTTGAGCTGCAAATCGATTTCGTCTTCCATCTGGATCTCCTCACTCCTTTGGGCATTTTTATGCAGTTTGGTGAAACCTCTATTTATATTTCGGATATCGTCGGAAGTTTTTACGCATTTCTGGGGAAATTGTTACAAAACTTTATTTTTGAGGGGTTTTGGAAAAAAGTTTTGAGGTTTGTGGAAAAAGTTTGGCTGGATTTCGTATGTAAGAATAGGGGCGATTTCCTGGGGTATGGCTTTGCTGGCGGGGGCTTTTGGGGAAAAGGGCGATCGAATGATTTATTTGCCAACTATAGTTTAAAGGAGTGATTTCTCATGAAAAAGTTTTTGACACTGGCAGTATTAACACTGGCAACACCGATAATAACTCAGCAGAGTGAGGCATTAGCTGTCACACTAGGCCCACTTCCCAGAGATGTTATTTACTCTGCTGAGGGAACTTTCGATCGCCCAAACATTTTTTTCAATAATCCAACGGACACGATTCAAATTGCTGGTCAGACTGTGCTTGGCAACGAATCTACCTACGAAGCTGGCATTTACTTTCCTAGTGGCATTGGTGCCGGTGGGTTAGTCTTTAATGAATTCAAGTATGCGTTAGAAGACAAACAATTCCTTGCTGGACCAAATGGTTTGTTTGGTTATAATTATCCAAACTATCCCAATTACATATTGAGTGGCATAACAAGTACAACACCGTTGGCACTTAATACTTGGCATCATATTGCGTTTGTACAAGGGGAAGGTTCTCAACGCCTCTACCTTGACGGTCAGATAGTAGGCAGTCGCTCTGGTGCTGGAGACATTTGGGACTCAGATAGCGGTGGCTTCCTGGGTGCGATTTTCCGAGGAGACACTCCATCAAATATATACGATCAATTGGTGCCTAGCTTTATCGGACACTTAGATACATTTCGTATTTCCAATGTGGCACGATACACTGGCAATAGCTTCGAGGCACCAAAAGGAGACCTCACCTCAGATGCAAGTACGCAGCTTTTGTACAACTTCATTTTAGAAGATTACTTTCAGCAAGATGGCGATACTTGGGTATCAGACCTAAGTGGTAATGGTCGTAACGGCAGGTTTGGTAAAGGTTTTGCAGGTGCAACATCTCCTAGCATCGTAGTTCCAGTTGACTCCCAAGAATCCACTGCCGTACCCGAACCGACTACTGTATTAGGTACTTTAGCCTTTGGTGCTGTCGTTACCCGCTGGCGGATGAAGCACAAACAGCAACAAAAAGTTTTGAATTCAACCGTTGCTTAATCTGAGGTATTGCACTTCGTTGTAGTCCGTCGGGGGTTTAAAGTTTCGCCTCATAGCGAAAGTCCGGCGGGGGTTTAAACCCCCGCCTCATAGCTAAAGTCCTCTGAAGAGGACTGAAGAATTAATTAGATATTTCCAATAAAAGCATCAAATATTCTGGTCACGTTCAGGTGAAAACCGAAATTATACCCATGTCTATTAGTCCTCTTTAGAGGACTTTAGCTTTAAGCCAGGGAATTAATTCCCTGGCGGCCTTTGGGGTGAAATCGAGACTGATAAACATCTTACGATCGCCCATTTCAAAAAAAGTTTCCAGATTTGCGGAAAAAGTTTGGCCGGATTCCGTAAGTAATAACAAGAAGCCGATCGCACTTTTAGACAAACGGGCGATCGCCCCCTTTCAGCTCATTATATCACTTTTAATTCAATCCTAGACTAGGAGTGCAATCTCAATGGCTACCACAAATGAAGTTTCCAGCAACCTTCTGCTAACCGATGTTTTGACAACTGACACTTTACCGGGAAGTGCTGCCAAAACTCCCATCCTCAACCCTTTAAGCAACAGCAACAGTCAAAATATCGGCGGCAGTGCTTTGATAGCTGACAGCAAAACTCAGCCAGTTATTGAACCTGAAAAGCTATCCAGTCCGACTGACACGCTTAACTCAAAAAATGCGATCGCCGATACAAATAGCAAAAAATCAGATGATTCATTAATTGTTACCGACACTCTCAAAAGCGGTTTAAGCGAGTCAGCAAGCAGCAGCAGTAGTGTTCGCGACACCTTATCAGGTTCCCCGTCAGGTACAGATGTCAAAGATACGCTGACAGGAATCAGCAATGATGCACCGTTAAGTGCAATTAAAGATGACACTATTACAGCAGCCGATTCTTTGACTAATCCTCAGAGTGCCGAGAAAATACCATCTGAGAAAACTCCCGGTACTTTAGCCGAAAAAGAAAGCAAGCCAGAAATTGCGATCGCCCAAAATACTTCTGTCTCAGAACCAAAAGCAACAACAAGTTCAGAAGCGATTAAACCAGATAACTCGCCAGCAGAAAAACCTGCCGCTACAGTCGCCGATACCAGCAAAGACAGCAACCAAGAAAAATCTTCAACTAACAGCACAGACAACAACAAACCATCTACAGACAATACAGAAGTCGTCGCAGTTGGAACACCAAAAGAATTAAGTCCAACCGTTCCTACATCAGATCCAGTAGCCGATAATTCCTTTACATCCGGGAAATTTGTTGTTGACTCTACAGGTCAAGTCGGCATTGATTTCTTATTGGACGGCGGTTTGTATAAGGGTCAATTAGCTATTATCAGTCTCAAAGGAATGGAGAAGTTTTCTCCAGGTTCGGAAGAGTTTCTCAAAGAAGCGGCTTCGAGAGCACTTAGCAATTCTGCAAATGGTCATGTAGTTATTAATAACTTGAGTGAAGGTGCAAAATTTACGGGGAATTTACTCGAAGGCAATTATAACGATGGAGTTTACTTAGGACTTAAGACTTTTGCGATGACTCCGGGGGAGGAATTCGGGGTGATGTTAGTGCCTAATGGGACTGTACAAGAGGTACTTAACAATCCGGCGATAGGAGGAGACAAACGTCCTTTATTCTCGATGGTGACAGCGAATCCTGCTGAGGGATTTCATGTGGGTCAAATTGCCGATGTAACGGGTAGCGGCAAGACTTTTACAATGGAGGATATGCGAGTCGATTTAGGGAGCGATCGCGATTACAATGACTTCGTATTTCAGGTGCGGGGTGCAACGGGTCAAGCTGTGAATTTAGATAGCGTGATTAATGCCGATAAAGATTGGCGAAAAACGGATATGGGTCAGGCTTTGATTGCTTATGCTAAGCCAGAAGTTGAACCGAAGTTAGAGCCTGCCAAAGAAGATGCAAAACCTGTCACTAATTCTGTGGCAACTAAAGATGCGGCGGTTTTGGAAACAAAAGTGACGCCGACTGAGGAAGCTAAAAAAGAGCCGATCGCACCGGTTTCCA
>NZ_JAUBPT010000025.1:9047-46681 GCF_036700905.1 Microcoleus sp. S13_C3
CTCCGAATGAATCTGTCTCGAAAACCGAGGTTACTACTTCGGATCAGGCTGTGACACCAGCGGTGACAATTGAAGAGGAAAAAGAGCCGATCGCACCGGTTTCCACTCCGAATGAATCTGTCTCGAAAACCGAGGTTACTACTTCGGATCAGGCTGTGACACCAGCGGTGACAATTGAAGAGAAAAAAGAGCCGATCGCACCTGTTTCCACTAATCCTGAATCTATCTCGAAAACCGAGGTTGCTACTTCAGATATAACAGTGACGCCATCGGTGAAAAATGAAGAGAAAAAAGAGCCGATCGCACCTGTTTCCACTCCGAATAAATCTGTATCAAAAACCGAGGTTGCTACTTCAGAGACAACTGTAGCGCCGGTGGTGAGAATTGAAGAGGAAAAAGAGGCGATCGCACCGGTTTCCACTCCGAATGAATCTATCTCGAAAACCGAGGTTGCTACTTCGGATCAGGCTGTGACACCACTGGTGACAATTGAAGAGGAAAAAAAGGCGATCGCACCTGTTTCCACTCCGAATGAATCTGTCTCGAAAACCGAGGTTACTACTTCGGATCAGGCTGTGACACCACTGGTGACAATTGAAGAGGAAAAAAAGGCGATCGCGCCGACAGCCGCGACTCACTCTGTTTCCGTTTCCGAACCGAAAGCCACGACAATTGAAAGTAAACAAGAGCCGATCGCAACTTCTGTTTCTCCCTCAATCAAAGATGCTGGGGCTTCAGAGCCTACTGTGATGACAGCCGTGGAAACTGAAACGAAAATAGAGGCGATCGCACCGACTTCCACTAATCATGAACTCAATATAAATAAAGATGCGACAACTTCAGAAACGAAGGAAACAGCATCAACTTTAATAGGACTTACCGACGAGGACTCAGAAACCGGGTTTTTCTACGAAAATACTTCTTCGTTGCAGCCCGCAGATTTGGTAAAAAACCCGGTTTCTTCGGTCGAAGTGCCTAATTTCTTTTTAACTGAACCTCAAACAAAAACTAATACAAATCAGTCAACTGCCGAAACTACTAACGCTCAAAATCCAGTTATTCTCCCAACTCAAGAAGTCGCTAAATCAGAATTAGATATTCCTACAACTAACTCATTGTCGAATATCACACCTGGAGTATGGACTGTTGGCGAAACGGGTCAAGTCAGCTTTGATTTCCTCGTTGATGGCGGTCTTTATGAGGGAGAAATTGCGATCGTTAATTTATCGGGAATGGAGCAATATCCGCCGAATTCTGATGCTTTTAGACAAGAAGCAGTTAAACGTGCTTTAAGCAGTTCAGAATTGGGTCATATTGCGATTCGCGATCGCCTGGAAGGTGCGAGATTTAGCGGTGAATTTGGCGAACCAAATGTTAATCATGGTCAATACCAAGGTATCAAAACTTTTGCGATGCCACCAGGGGCTAAATTTGCAGTGATGTTAGTTCCTAATGGCACTGTGCAAGAGATATCGGAATCTCCCAGTCTTTGGCAGGATAAAACTCCCCTGTTTTCGATTCCAGCAGCTAATGCCGACAGTCAAGTAATGCTGGCTGATTTCACTGGAAAAGGTAATACTTTTGCTTGGGAAGATATACCAGGAAACCAGGCCGATCGCGATTTTAATGACTTAATTTTTGCGATCGATGGCGCGACGACCAACGTACCAGAACTCGCAGGAAATGTCAATGCCAATACTCAATGGCTGGAGTCAAAAGTCGGCCAGGAAATTTTAACTCAGTCTTTAGTTAACGATCAGCCTCCTGCGATTAAACCCGTTGCAGATGTTGCCTTGACTCCCGCACAACCAACCCGCACAATTGACCTTAGTCAAGTATTTATTGACCAGGAAACTAGCACTTTAAAATATGAAGTAGTTGATGGTAATAGTGCCTCGTTAGCTGTCAGTTTAGATGGAGATAAATTGCAACTGACAGGATTGCCACAATCAGGTGTTACTGATGTCATAATTCGGGCAACGGATGCAACAGGTAATTCTGTCATTCACAATTTTTCAGTTACTAATAGCAATCTCAGTACGGATTCCATTGCTGCTGTCAATACTGCCTTGACAGATTTAACGAAAGTCATTAATCAAAATTCGGCAAATTTCAGCGAAGGTTTGATCAGCGAAGCAGCCACAGAATCCCTGATCAATCTCACAACTTTATTAGAGCAATATCCCGATGCCCTGCCGCTGTTCAATAAACCAGATTCTCTGGCTAAGCTTGGCATAAGCGACAGCAATATTCTCACTCTCCGACAATTACTGCAAAGTCCAGAGGTGGGAGCGGAATTCGGGCTATCAGTGTCTTTAGGGGAAGCTTTAAGCCAGCCTGATTCCACGGGATTTGATGAGTTTTTGCTGAATGCTGATGAGGCTATTTCTCTGCTGCCCTCTGATGCTAAGCAGCCGAAAGTTGGATTTATTGACTTTACGGAGGGAGAACACGTTCAGCGAGTTACTTCTGCATTTTCCTCGATTAATTCTCTGGCTAAGTACGACACTTTTACCGTCAATCGGGGGGATTGGGCTGAGCAATTGAGGCGGTTTGTAGATGGGGTGAAAGCAAATGGTGAAAATCGGGCGATCGCCAATCTCAGTTTCGATTTATCCCAATTAGATGATATCGGCATTACCACTCGTTACGAACTCACTCCTGAAGAACAAGCAGCGATTCAATATGCCCGCGAAAATAATGTTTTGCTAGTTGTTTCAGCAGGCAATACGGGCGGGGTAATGTCGGCTTTGGGAGCGGCTAGCAAGATATTTGATAACATTATTACTGTCGGTGCTGTCAATCAATTTGAGTCTAAAACTGACTATTCTGCCTACGGTGACGGACTCGATTTAATGGCTCCTGGGGGCTCGTGGGCGAACGATCCTAATGCTTTTGTCGGCACTTCGCGATCGGCATCCTATGTCACAGCCGCAGCTTCTTTAGTTTGGGCGGCAAATCCAGCATTAAGTTTGACACAAGTCAAGCAATTGCTGATAGATACAGCAGCGGATTTGAATACACCTGGATGGGATAAAGAAACTGGGGCGGGTTTGGTAGATGTGAAAAGTGCGATCGATCGCGCTTTGTCAATGCAACCAACTCCAGCCCCCGTAAAATCAGAGGTTCAGGTAAGTTTATTCAGCGGGGAAGGTCGCGTAGAGACTTTAGCAAGAGCGGCATCTGAGCCAACTCAAAAGGCGATTTCTGACTTAGAAAAAGCTCAGCAAGATTTACTCGAACAGTGGCAAATCTTAGCAGATTTGGGTAATCCGTCTCTCAACTTGTCAGATTTAGAAGCTGACGCGATCGCGAAAATTGCTGATGCTTTGAATAAGTATCAACAAGTGAGCACTGATGCTGGCATTACTGATGCTCACAACCAACAAAGAGTCGAAGAATTAGCCCTCGCAACGAGTCACTATCAAATTGAAAACGAGCGACTACAAAATCTTTTGGCACAGCAAAAGGAACTTGAGGATAGGTTAGCTAAACTTGGGGCAAATAAATCTGCTTTAGAGACAGAAACTCAAAAAATGTTAGAGGGAATTCAAGCACAAGTTGCCAAAGCTGAGTCAGATTTGGCTAAAGCTAAAGCTAAATTGCTCAATCCTTTTGCGAATGTTGGTGATAATTTGCAGACAGATCCCGCACCTTGGCGCGAAGCTGCAAATAAACAAGAGGAATTTGCCTCTAATTTCCAAGAACAAGCTGCGATTCAAAATGCAGAAGCGACGAGATTTAGTGCGATTTCTAATAACATTAATCCCCTCCGCTGGCAACCTGTGGGTTCAGAACAAGGCAGATGCGGCCGCCGGCGAGAAATTTGGGGTATGGCAAATGACCCGAACTTGTTAAAACAGAAAAATAAATCGCAATGGCTATCCCAAATTGCTACTCAAAATTCTCAAAATTTACAGCAGCTATCACAGCAAGCAACACAGCAGCAAGGTACTTTGAATGAGTACGCTCAATTCCTAGAAGAAAGACCGAACAATCTCGGTGAAGACGGTATTGAGAAAGCCGATAAAGTGCTGCAAATTTTGGAAGCACAAGCCGTACAACAAGCAAAAATTGCTGAAAATTATGCTAATTTAGCTGCTATTGCTGCATCGCGCCAACAGCAAAATCAAACTCAAGCTAATTGGCACAATTCTCAAGTTAATCGTTGGGAACAAGTAGGTACTAAACGGACTGGTCGTTCTGGAAAAAATACCGAACCTGTTTATGGATGGGTACACTATCCCGAACATATTGGGCCGCGAGATATGGCTCAACAATTAGCTAATCAAGCCGCTTCTGAGTCTCAAGCTTACGCACAGTTAGCACAACAAGCACAGCAACAAGCAAGTGCGCTGCAAGAACAGGCAAGAAAGTTAGAAACTGGAATTAAAGATTGGCCTGTTTTGAAACAGGGAATTGACTATGAAATTGCGGCGGATGCGTTGCGCTTGCAAGCGGAAAAAGATTTGTTTGCTTTGCACGATCCGGTACAGCGGCAAAAGTTAGAAACGCTACTTCAAGAAATCGATCTAGCTGAAAAAGAACTGCAAAGACTGGAAAATGAACAGATTCCCGCGCAACAGCAGTTAACCGATTTAACCGAAAATCGGTTGAAAGAAAGTCAGGCTAAGTTAGAGGCAATTCAAGCTGAGAAAGCTGAAGCTGCGAAGAATTTGCAAAACTTTTTAGAAACTGCTGGTTTCTTGTTGCCTTATCGCGAGAGGTTGTGGGCGGTTGACAAACAAATTGAGAAGTTAGAATCCGAACAACTGAATGCGTTCAAGACAATGCTGGAGTTGCAGAATCAATTGCAGAAAAATCCCAGCGATAGTTTGCAGCAACAGTGGGATAACTGGGGAAGTTATTTGCAGAATTTAGAGCAAGAATTGGCTTGGGCTAAGTTGCAGCGCGACCAGTTAGCAATGGCTTTGGCTGATTCGCCGGAACGATTGGCGATCGCTAACTTAATCAACAATCTCGAAACCGCACCCACATCTATCAATCCAAAATCCAAAATCCAAAATCTCAAATCCTATGAGGGAAGTAGCGCGAATTTCCTCGCCGGGTTTGATAATTTAGATAGTCGTTTAACTCAAGGAAAAACTGAGCAAGCACAAACAGATAAAGCTCTGGCTGTACTCAAAAAAGAATATCGCGAATTGGGTTTGAAGAAAGCCGATTTAGAAGATGTTCAGATTCCGGCTAAACAAAAGCAAATTGTTGATAAAGACAAGGAAATTGAAGGGACGCAAAGTGCGATCGCCCAAACTATATCCCGTTTATCGACGGTTTCTGCCGCGCAACTGACGGATCTTCCAAGTGCGATCGCCTCTACAAATGCCGCAATTCAGCAGCAAAAATCGGCGGTACAAGGCTATCAAAATCAAATCAATCAAGCCTTTGCTACTGCTAACTCATTGGAACAGCAACGGCAAGCTAATCAAAATGCAGCTAATTACTGGAACGGTCAGGTTTATGTGTTTAATGCCGATGCTTATCTAGCTTATTACCCTGACGTTGCAAAAGCCTTTGGCTGGAACGGACAATTAGCTTACTGGCACTATCTCTCCTATGGCAGATACGAAGGACGATTGCCTAATCCCCAAGCAGCCGTCTATCGAAATAATCATCAAGCTGCTGCTAATTCTTTTGCACAACAGCGAGATTTAGCTAGCTCAACTGCACAACTACTCAATGGGACTTTCCAGCCTCAAATTGCGACGGCTCAAGAACAAATAGGCACACTGGAAACAGACAAGAACCTTTTAGTTCAGCTATCAGGATTAAATGCTCAAATATCGCAGCAACAACAGCAGCGGGATACTCTTGTCCAAGATTTAGAAAAGCTGAATCAACTAAAAGCTGATACCGAACAAAAACTGATTGACAAATATCTAGAAATTGAACTTACCAGTCAATACTTGGAGCAAGTTGAAGGTGAAGTCGATCGCCTGCAAAGTCGCCTCGATGTTCTCAATCGCACTGGTGTTTTACAAACTAAGTATCAGCAGGATTGGAACGCATGGCAGCAAGCAAATCAAACTCAAGTAACTGCCACTGAATCTTTATTGGCAACTCGTCAAGCTGGAGCAGCAGACAGGCAACAATTGGCAGATTTGCAGTCACAATTAAAGCCTGTTCAAGATAATTTGCAAAAAGGTCGATCGCTCCAAACATCTCTTGCCGATACTCAACAAGCCCTCGCTTTTACCAACCTGCAAATCGGCAATCAAAATTTAGTGATTCAAAGTGCGATCGATAACGATGCTGGACTCGCAGCAGCGGAACGAGCTTACTTGAATTTAGCTGAAGCAAGTCGGCAAAAAACCTGGTATTGGAACGGCAGTGCTTGGGCTTACAATGCTGGCGAAGCTGCGGCCTATCGCAGTCATTTGCAAGCAGCTTCATTTATCGCAGATGAGCGGAACAAACTGTGGCAACGCCGTCAAGAAGCAGCTAAAAAAATTAACGAACTCACTCAGAAAGCCGCCGAACAACAGTCACAAATTGCCACTCTTAACTCCCAGTTACAAGCGCTGGGAGGAGTGCCACAACTGGAAGCGGAGTTTAATCGGGTACAAAGTGCGATCGCCACTACAAATCAGCGCTTGCAACCCCTGCAAAATCGCGAAAATCAACTGATTCAAACCATCAAAAATGCAGCCTCTCAAGCCGCAAATTTGGCAGCAGAACTGGCACAAACCACTCAATTAAAATCAACCTCACTGCGTCAGTTAATTGGTTTGGGAATGCTGGCTTCGGAATCCGATGTAGATTTCTTTGCAACACAAGTCGAGCCACAAGTCAATACTCATTTGGAAAAACTGCGCGGTCAAGGCCAGGATTTGACAAATCAAATCAATAGCATTAATGAATTAGTTGCTGATTGGGAACAACAACTCGCCAATACAACAGATCCGGTGAGTCAGGAATATCTGAAGAATTTGATTCAACTATCAAAATCTCAGCTTAGTAGTTTAGAAGCATTGCAAGCATCGAGTCAAACTGCCGCTGATGATTTAGAAAAATTGCTGAAACAAGCAACAGAAGCGCTGCTTCCCTTGCGGCAAAAGCAAGAATTAGAAATCCGCCAGAAGCTAGAAAGCAATGAAAATCGCCTCAATGCTTTGCAATCTCAACTCAATTCCGAAAACGCGGCTGAGGCGGCAATTAAAGATGACACTGTGCTAGCTCATGCCCAACTTACCGACCAAGTTCGCCAAGATTTAACTAATAGCGTCAACAACACAACTCAAGACCTATTAGAGGGCAACCCGATGACTAAAAAATTGGGTGATAACCAGCAAAAATTGTCTGAATCTGTTGACACTTTGATAGCTGAAATTAACGATCGATTTGCTGAACCATACGGTGACTATCAGCGGAGTGAGGCGAATCTGGAGGACGGGATTAAGACTCTGGGGGTGGTGGAAAATCTCGCCGATGCACTTGATGGTAGTGTTACTTCTACTGAGCAAGCAATTGAGAAAATTAAACTCCGCATTAAACAGGATGATGAGTTGTGGCAAGAAATTGCTCCGATTGCTATTCGTTACGGTGTTGAGTCGCAGGAATTGAAGGATTATCAAGCACAAATTGAGGCAATTCAAACTGAAAATAACCAGAAAAAAGCACAACAAGTTGAACCATTACTCGCACAAGCAGCAGCATTAGAGCAACAAGCTCAGACTGCCTCCAAGCAAGGACGGTATCAACTACGTCAACAAGCAGCTAATCTGCGGCAACAAGCTGATGCTATTCAGAAACAGTTATCTACAGAGATAGATGCAGCTACTAAAGAATTAAGAGCGCAATTCCTCAAAGACCATCCTGAAAACGGTACAGCGATTAATTTGTTGCAAGGAGCAACTTTAGAAGGACGCAGCCCAAATCAGCACATATCCAACTTGTTAAATTCAACAGTGGATACATTGCTAGCTGCTGATGCTGTCGAAGGGCGCAATCCAAATCAAGCATTATTTGATAAAGCAAAAGCCGAACAAGCATCACATGAAGCGCAAGGTTATGCAGCTTTAGCACAAGCAGACTGGTACGAACAACGAGCTGCTTATCATTGGGCTGTCAGTCGCAAAAATGGGCCAACTTGGACGGAGTGGCGGCGAGTTTGTAAGCGTCGATTCTTGCGTCGTAAAAAATGTTGGGATGAACAAGTTACTCATGTTGATCACGATTGGATTCTTTGGGATACCTACTCTAAGTTATTTCCCCAGTTGCGGCAACAGGGAATTGCACATCTCGCAGAAGCCGATAAATGGCGCAAGGAAAAAGAGCGAATCGAACCATTGGCGAAACAGTGGACTGAGGCAAATAATGCGGCCAATGAAGCCCAACCTCCTGTTAAAGAAGCCCGCGATTTCTTTGCACAATTAGAAGAGGCTCGCAAGTCGATTCCTGGTGACAAAATTCAATTAGAATTCTTAGAAAATCTGTTGCCAACGCTGAAGCAACAGTTAGAACAAGCCGAGGCTGAAGCCGCCGCTCAAAATGCTAAAGTGCAACAACAATGGGAAGACTACGATACTAATTCTGAGGAGTATCGCGCTGCTGTTGCTGATATTCTGGCACGTCGCGGGGAACTCAACAAACAAGCCATAGAAACTCAGCAACAAATTGCTGATGTAGAAAAATGGGTTGAGCGGCAAAGTGTAGCCCTAGCACCGGAATTAGCAGGCACAAATGCGCTAATTGATTCCCTGAAACAGCAACAGCAAGCAATTACTAATCAAATTGCAGAATTTGTCAAACAAGGTGCTACTGTAGATGGTTGGCAAGACTTATACAGCAAAGAAGCACAGTTAAAACAAACCTTGCAGCTACTAACAAATAAAGCTGCAATCCTCACCGCCCAGCAAACCGCGCTGACTCAAAAACGCACGCTGTTAACAGCACAAAACGAGGTAATTCTTGCCGAACAAAGGTTACTCGATGCCTACACCAAAGACCCCGATGCCGACACTAGCAATTTGCAGCAACAATTGCAAGATGCCCGCGCTGCTTTAGCCGAAGCCCAGCGCTTAGCAGAACAAGCTGAAGCTGCTAGCAAGATTCTCACCGCACCATTGCAACAGTTGAAAGAAGATTTGTTGGTGCAAAATGACGAACATCTCAAGCAAGCAAGGGAAAATCAACAGATTCTGAAAGCGCTGGTAGAAGCAACTCAGGCGAATGCTAACTACACTCTGCAAGCTGCACAAAAACAGCAAGAAGTCAACAATTTAGAGTTACAAATTTTGAAGCGATTGCAGGAAGCAACTGACGCGGGTTTCAAAGAAGCGAAAGCACTGCTAGATGTGGCTAAGCACAACGACATGGCGACGGCGGCAGAGATTTACTATCGCGATTACAGCGACTTAGCCAGCGATAAAGGCAATAGCTCTAGCCCTGGTTTAGCGCAGCCTCAAGACCGGATTTTAGCTGACAGATACTATCAGGAAATGCTGAATAACCGGGAATTGCAGCGTCGCGCTCAAGCACAAGCCGATGCCTTTGATGCGGTGAAAACAACCGCAGAAGCGCAGATGAAAACGCTGCAAGCACAGCAAGAAACGGCTGCTAAATTGTTGAGCGATTTAAATGACAAAATTGCCGAAACACAGGAGGAAAAGGAGAAAAAAGAGCAGGAATTAGCCATTGCTCAAGCACGTCTCGATGGCATTACTCGCATCCGCGAACAAACGGAACAAACTTTTATTCAGTTAGTAACCATTGAAAAACTGAATTTAGCCCAAGCGCAATTAGAGCAAGAAATTGCCGAATCGCGTCAGAAGGGAATTGATGAAGCAGTGCAAGCGAGGATGGAGCGAGACAGAGTAGAAACGGCACGTCAGAGAACAGAAACTGTTGCCAAAATCGAACAGTTGCGGCAACTGCAAGCGGAAGATAATTTGCGGCAGTCTTTAAATGAAGCGCGGGGAAATCTGGGAATGACTACCCTCGAAGCAACGGACGATCCGGTGCAATTGCAAACTCAATTAGCGGGACTTCTCGCATCGCTGAAAGATTTGGAAACTCAGCAGCAATCTGATTTGCCAGCGGATTTGAAGGCGTTGTTAGCAGAAGCGCGGGGTGATATCCATGAAGCGCTGCAAGGGAAAGAAGCAGCCAATATTCAGGAAAATCTGCTGAAGGCAATGGACGGTTTGATCGGGCAAATTCAGCAGTACAAAACTGAGATAAGTCGCATCGATTTAGAGGAACAGTGGGATACTCAGTTGTTGCAAACAGCCCAAACAGATTTGCAAGGTGCTTCTCAACAATTGTTGAAAGAGTTGCAGCGTGCTGAGGAATTATCGGGTGAAAAGCAGGTGATTGAGCCGCTGTATATGGAGGCTTTGACTAAGGTTGCTTATGCGGAACAAGCGGTGAGTATTTCTGAGGATTTGGCTAAGCAGTCGAAGGAGATGTTGGAGCAAATTATCAAGCAGCGGGTGGCTGAACGGAAGGCGCGGAAGAAGGCTTTTTGGAATAAGATTTTGGGGATTATTTCCCAAGTTACGGGGATTCTCAGCACTGTTTTGATGATTCTCTCTCCTGCTTTTCCTGCACTGATTCCCTTTTCTATTGGTTTGGGTGCTGTTAGTGCCGGAATTAGTGCCATTCAATCAGCCATTAATGGTGACTGGATGGGAGCAATTTTCAGTGTAGTAATGACTGGAGTAAACGTCGTTACTGCTGGTATGGGCAATGCCATTTCTTCAACAGCATTGCACGTCATTCAGGGATTACAGGCTGTAGCTACAGGTGCTTTCAATGGGGCACGTTCTATTATGTCCGGCGAAAGTATTTTAGGTGCGTTGCAAATCCTCGGTGGCTTTGCTTCAGCAGTGACACCAGGACTGAAATCGCTGCTCGATAAATGCTCCCCAGCTATCCAGAAAGTGATGGTATCGATAATTGGTTCGCTCCAGAAAGCGCCAGAATTGATTTACAAAGGTGTTAAATCAATTCAAAAAGGCGACTGGTTTGCAGCAATTGGTAATATCTTCAACGCTGTTCTTGCGATCGGTAAGAGCTTTGCTGGCAATTTTAACAAGGCTGTGGAGGGTATTTTGAAGACAGTTGATAAAGTTGGTAATACTGCTTTGTACTTAGGTAATGCGATTAAGGATGGCGGGATTGAGGGTTGGTTGTCTGGTATTGACGGGATTTTGGGTCTTTGGAAAGATGATCTAAGCAAGCTGGTTAAGGATATCAAGGAAAAGGATAAGTTTACGTCTACCCAAGAAACAGGAATTACTGATTCAGAATTAATGCGTATGACCGATAAACAGGTTGAACAAATGGGTGGTTTAGAACTATTACGACGGAAGTATATCCTTATCGAAGAAAATGCTTCACCACAAGAGCGTGAAAAATATGAAAACAAGTTCGGCGAATATGCTCCTGGTGAGCGAGCATGGTGGGAGGCACATCCTACATTAATTGCTGGCCCAGGTGGAGCAATTTCTACTGAGCGACAAAAACAAGCTCAAGCTATCTTTGGTGTCCAATTACCTGACGGTCGTCGCATTCATCCAAATGTCCAAGACTTAAATGATGGTCATGGAGATTTAGCTCTAAGATATCTTGGGCAAGAGATTAAAATTTCCGGCAACAAGAACATTGATGAAGTTTTCAATCAAACAATAGGCAGTCTCTTCAAGTTTAATTGGAACGACATATCAATAGATGTACCGGAAAGTCAAGACGGGATTCTTGAAGCAGGTGATTATCTATCATTTCGCAATAAAACAGGTAGAATACCTGCACCTACGCCGACTGGTCCCGATTATTACATTCCTCCCGAAACACCTTGGATTAGTTCTGATGATTTTGGACATCATGATGATGTGAGAGTTATTGCAATTGATAGAGATCCATCAAAAAAGATGATCACTATGACGGTTGAAACTTTAGAAGATCATTTTCTAGTCGGTCGGCGCTCCTTCAGACTTATCGATCAAGGCAATGGTATCTACAAGTTTGAAACAGCAGCTGTAGATCGATTTGCTAATAATTTCGCAGGTTGGGCTGCCACGCTAACACCAGGTGTACAAAATGAAGCCAAAGCTATATGGCGAGATCTGTTTGCCAATCAATTTACTAAGGTTCTGGGAGGTCGCCCTATCAGCCCACCTATTGAGTATTCAAAGGATGTGCAGTTTAAACAAACCGAAATTACAAATGGTTTAAAAGAGGTGAAAAATATAGAACACTACTCTCGACTCATGCAATCACTTCAAGAGTTAAAGCTAAAATAACTACTTGCCTGGTGACAGTCTTTCAAGAGGATATTGGATCGCCGCTTCATATCCTCTCTTTCTACAACCTAACCCAACATCAATCGCGCTTCCCCAACCCCCAAAATCTCATCAAAAACTCAGAGGTAATTATGTCTTCTCAAAACATCCTGCAACAAATCAAAAACTCCCAATTCCTTTTACCAACGAGTCGCGATCCGCCTCCGACACCCTACGCGATCGCCCTTAGCAAAAATCTCAACAAACAGAAACCTTTGCGATCGCCAGCCTACTCAATGAGATTATCCTGAATTGGAATAGCTAAGAGCGCTCATTCCTTTCTTTTGCCAACATACCTGGTAAGCGATCGCCCTCTCGCCAACCCTCTATTTCTACGCTTGTGCGATCGCCTTAACAAAACTTAGAGATTAGAGGAATAATCGTTCAAAACTTATCTGAAGGAATTTATATGTCTCTTCTCAAAAAAACCAAAATTATGTTGATAGCGGCTTTCATCTTGGGTATGGCGGCTAAACCCAGTTTCTCTGCCATTTTCAACGTTGCATCTGACTTTTCTGTAACTAATAACCCCAATGGCGCTTGGCGCTACGGCTGGTCATCAAGCCTTGGATCTAACTTCAACCTGTATAGCAACTCAGGAAAGTTCACTCCTACCATCGACTCGTGGTACTATCCTACAAAAGCTTGGCCGCCTTTTGTCGTCCACAACTCAACTGCAACTGAAGACAATTCTCATCCGACAATAACGTACCAACCCAGTCAATTAAGCTTTCACCCCGGTTATTACGGAGAATATAAGTAGGTCGGCGAGAAAAAACAAAACTATGTTAAGATATGTAAATAAAGGTATAGCTCTAGTGGGGTAACTAATATATGGGCGCTAGATTAAGAGTATTTCTGACTCAAAAGCAAGACGAAACCCTATTAAATCTGAGAAAGGCGAAATTACCACAAAAAGTTAAAGATCGAGCCGAAGTAATCAGGTTAAATGCACATGGCTGGTATGTTGAGAAAATAGCTGCTCACTTTAGCTGGGCTTCACAAACCGTGAGAGTAGTTTTACATAAATGGGAAAAGTTTGGTATAGAAAGCCTTTGGGAAAAACCAGGTCGAGGGGGAAAGCAAGCGTGGAAAGAAGAGGATATAGAGTTTTTGGAAGAATGCCTTAAAAAAGAACCACGTACATATAACAGTTTTCAATTAGCTGATAAATTAGAAAAAGAGCGCTCTATTAAATTAAGTCCCGACAGATTAAGACGGGTACTAAAAAAAAAGGGGATTATTTGGAAAAGAGCTAGTCCAAGTCATAAAGGAAAACAAGACCCCAAACAACGAGAAATAAAGCAATCAGACCTAGATATGTTGGAATTAGCAGCCGCTGCGGGAGAAATCGACTTAAAGTATTTAGATGAATCAGGATTTTGTGCGTGGAGTAAACCTAGTTATACCTATTACAAAAAAGGCGAGCAAAAACGTATACAACAAACTAAAAGTCGAGGTCGTAGATTAAGTATTGTTGGAATTTTTGAACCTTTAAGTAGCTTTGTATATGGTTTGGTCATTGGAGGTGTTGATCGAAAAGCTTATATTCAGATAATGGAGAAAGAAGCGCAAGAAGCGGCCCAAATGAAACGGCTGAGAATCATTGTACAAGACAACGGTCCAATACACCGATGTCAGGAGGTTAAACAGTTGTGGTCAAAGTGGGAAGGTCAGGGTTTATATATCTTTTTCTTGCCCAAATATTGTTCCGAAATGAACCCAATTGAATTAGAGTGGCAACACATTAAAGAAGATGAATTAGCGGGACAAATGTTTGACGATGAATTAGAACTCGCCTACGCCGTAATGGAGGGAGTAGAAGTTAGAGGAAAAAGAGGAGATTACCGTACACAACGTATTAAATTTAAGTCCCTTCACCCTACTTAATGTTTTGTTACATACCTGTGAATTTCCCCGCCGACCTACTTAGCATTGTCCGCTGGATTGCGCCTGAAGCGGCAACCTACTCACTTGCTACAATGTTTACCGGCCTCGATCATGTTGGGCCGACTACAACAGATGTTCACGTTCTTCATAACAATATTGTACTTTTCAGTAACTTGATTAACGGCTTTGGTGCTTCTAGTACCAAGTCATTTGCTACGGCTGGGACGGTTCAAGCTGGTGACACGATTGATTTTGCTGTTGGTTATGGCAGCAACCAGACTTACTTGTTCGACTCGACGGGTTTGGATGCCACTATTTCAACGACACCCCCAGCCGTTTCCGAATCCGTACCCGAACCTTCTACTGTATTAGGTGGATTGGCGTTTAGTGCTTTTATTGCCAAAATGCGGATGAAACGCAAACCGCAACAGAAACTTTTGGAGTCCAAAGATTCTGACAAATGAATCAAAGCAAACATCACTTCTGGTTGTTCGCAGCAAGGGTCTAAAATTAGAGATAAATCTGATATAACACGATCGCACACCTCTCCCAGAAACCGGGTTTCTGCGATAACTTTTGCATCCTACCGAAATATTTAGGAAGAAACCCGGTTTCTTAATCCACGCGCACCCTTCGGCCAGAAACCGGGTTTCTGCAATAACTTTTGCATTTCAACGCAATATTTAGGCAGAAACCCGGTTTCTTAATCTATGCGATCGCCCTCTGATATAATGCAATAAACCCCCAATTTTTACTATGAAACAATTAACCAGAATCACCCTTAATCCCCAAGTTATGGGAGGTAAACCTTGTATTCGAGGCATGAGAGTGACAGTAGGCGCGATCGTTGGTCTCATGGCCTCCGGTCACACCCCCGCCGACATTCTTAAAGCTTACCCTTATTTAGAAGAAGCGGATATTTATGAAGCCCTAGCTTATGCAGCTTGGCGAGTGGAAGAACAATAAGTCCCCTTGTTTCTGGCCTGAAAATATTAATATAAATGAACCTATCACCCGACTGGGTTTTTGTTTTTGCTAAATACTCAATTGACTCTGTTCACTGGTAAAATGTAGGAGATCCAACCGCCCTAGACCAAATTATTATGGCTTGGGCTGTTACCAACGACTACATTGTTTTCACTCACGACCTAGATTTTGGCATACTTCTAGCTACTACCCAGGCTAATGCTCCAAGTGTAATTCAGGTAAGAACTCAAGATATTTTGCCAGCTACTTTATAAAATATAGTAATTCCCGTTCGGCGTCAGTTTGAATCAGAATTAGATGGCGGTGCTTTAATCACGATCGATCCCTCACGTTCCCGAATCCGGATTCTGCCGATTATTACATAAGCCAGAAATATAACCCCTAGAATCAGAAGTGCGATCGCCCCTCTGCCAGAAACCTGGTTTCTGCCATAACTTTTGCATCCTAACGAAATATTTAGGAAGAAACCAGGTTTCTTAATTCACGCGAGCCCCAACTTTTAGATTATTTCCGCAGCACCCAACTGATAATTATCGTGATAGTCGCACTGGCAATTAAAGTGAAAGCAAGTTGCACTACCCACTGAGTCGCTTGCTGGTAATTATAAAAGCGATCGTTAAACTTTTCTACATCGCTAGATAGCTTATCTAACTTTTCGATTACATCCGCCAATGTTGGTTCTTGATTAGGTGTACTGGTCATTTGTCATTTCCTCTAACCGCTAATTCTATGGTACTATATTCCGGGAGCGATCGCCCTCAACACAAGATACAATTAAAGGAAGTAATCACTCCGACCATTCAGTAGGAGACAAATATGCAAACTCAAAGCAACAACGTAATGGGAAAAGTTTTCGCCACTCTGACAATCATTAATCGAGCCGACCAAATTCTAGCAGAGGCCGGAGTAAAATCAGAAGATCAAATTCGCTCAATAACTCTCAAAAATGTATTGGTAGATACGGGTGCAACTACCTTGTGTTTGCCACAAGATACGATCGCCCAACTCGGACTGAAACTCCTGAAAGAAGTAGACGTAGCCACTGCAATGGGCATTGGCAAAGCCCGAATTTTCCGAGATGCTACCATATCCATGTTCGATCGGGAAGGCACTTTTGAGTGTTTGGAGTTACCCGGAGGTAAAGATGCTCTTTTGGGAGTCATACCTTTAGAAGCATTGGGGTTAGAAATTGACTTACAAAATCAAATTTTAAAACCGTTACCCATCAGTCCAACAGAAACTTATTTGACGATTTTGTAGCGAGATTTATCCAGGATTTACGCACTCCGATCGCAGAAACCGGGTTTTTGGCGGTTTTTGCGTGCTGTAACCAAGTATTTTCGTAAAAACCCGGTTTCTGGCCAACCCTCCACACGCCAACTAAAGAAACCTGGTTTTTCAGCATATTCAAGGCTGTAACCAAGTATTTTCGTAAAAAACCCGGTTTCTGGACCCCCATCGTAAGTCCCATATATTAACTTTTATTACAAAAACTTTGATTTTGCGTAAAAATACCCCGCGAAATCCCAATACACAATAGAAGGCTTTCACCTTCGATGCAAATTCACCCCCAAAAACTATGACAGCCGCAACTATGCCGATCGCCCCCATCGCCCCTTACAGCCACCGTCTAGCCACCGCAGAAGACGCAAAGGATCTCGCCCCCCTCTGGCAAGCATTCGCCGCAGAACGCGAATCCATCGACCCCTCAATGCTGGTCAAACCTAACTTCGACTTTGAAAAATACGTCACCAACCAACTCGAAAAACCACTTTCTTTCTGCTGGTTATTAGAACATAGCGACAGCATTATCGGCTGTCTATTTATCTACTATTACGACGAAGCCCCGCCCGCCAGTCTCCCCGAATACTTGATTAAGCAACACAACATTGAAAATCCGTTTCAATCCCGCCGCGTCGGTTCCGTTTTGGGGATGTACGTCCAGCCAGAACATCGGAAAGCCGAAGCAATTCAAATGCTAGCAAAAGCAGCGATCGCCCATGCTAAAACCATGAAAGTCAGCGATATAGACTTGCTAATTGCAGCCGATCAACCGGGCATTCAAGCCATGTTGCAGCGGGCTGGATTTACCAAAGTCGCAGTGCAATATACCCGCCATTATGACCTTGCAACTGATGCTGAATTACCGAGTTTGCACCCGCCCCATCCCGAATTGCCCGATGTCGAATTGCCTGCACCGAGAGCAATTCCGCTACGCCATCCCCAAACTAACGAACTCCTCCGCAATTCTCAAGGAGAACCTGTTTTCTTGATGCCCTTAGTTGATGACAAAGGTGAATTACTGAAGTCATCTAGCGGTCAACCTATTTACCCGGAATTGTTGCTCGATCCCGCAACTAATTCTTGGGTTATTGATACGGAAGACAAATTAGTGGCTTATCCGATTTTGCGGGATGAAAATGGACAAATAGTCGAGAATCAAGACATTGTTCAATTTTATCGTCCTGCTTACCAAATTATTGATGGAAAACCTGGTCTAATGCGAGATGAGACTGGTAATTATGTATTTTGTGATGTTGAACTGGACAAACAGGGTAAAATAGTGAAAAGTCCTGATGGCTTTCCCATTTTTAAACAGCCGCAAATCCAGATTAGGACTTACGCATAAATACCAAAGAAACCGGGTTTTTTACCAGTTTTGAAGACTGGGATGCAAGATTTTTCTAAAAAACCCGGTTTCTGCGTCCAGGAATATCATGAATTATATCAAATCCGGTTGCATCGTCCTGGTATGGGCAGGGCGGGTTTATATAATTTGTCGATACTTATTAAATATCTCGGCGAACCCGCCCCTACAAAAATTTATATAATACTAGGACGAATCAAACGGAAATGATATTACGCACTCCGACGAAAGAAACCGGGTTTTTTACCAATTTTTAAGGCTGGAATGCAAGATTTTCGGAAAAAACCAGGTTTCTGCGTCCAAAACTATACTTATTCACATCAGGATCGCCTTTCGTTCAGCTATGACATAATCCGGCACCCAAAATCTATCTACAGACATCAGAATAGCTACAGGCATAAAAATATCAACATCGTCTCCCATCTCTTCCGTGGGCAGCAAGCCAAACAATTCATCATCTTGGTTAACGTAGGCTAAGATATTATCAAAATCCTCTAAAAGTTCGTCCGGGTAAATGCAGTGGATTCCTCCTTCATCTTCATAATATTCTTCTTCGTGAGGCAAGAATTGCGACGGTTTGAGTTCGGCAATCAGATAGCCTAGCTTGTGAAATTCTGCTTCAGGAACGATCGCCGCTACATCTTCCCCGGCTTGCTGTAAGAGAATCCGATCGCCCTTTAACATCACTCGTTTAATTGTGGCGATCGCATTTTGGCAAAATTCCTCAACAGTTAACCGGAAAAACCCCTCGCAGCCGTGAAGCGCAGCTATCCCGCTCTTAATCGCCCGTTTTCCCCCCGCAGCCTCGCCCACAACAGAATTTTGACAATTATCCAGAACGAGCGGTAAAATCACAGGTACGATCGAATTATTGTCAGCAGCATTAAATCCTTCAGTCATTAGTTCCCAAAATTTACACAATTGTTGACAATATTGCACAATAGATAAAATTGTAAATATATAGCACCTGCGTTTTTTTTGACCGCTTATGAATAGCAGATTCCTCGATCGCCTCCACCACCCCTCACGCCCCGTCATCGTCTTCGACGGCGCGATGGGAACCAACCTGCAAGTCCAAAACCTCACCGCAGAAGACTTTGGCGGCAAAGAATACGAGGGCTGCAACGAATATCTCGTCCACACCAAACCCGAAGCCGTCGCCAACGTGCACCGGGGATTCCTGGAAGCAGGGGCCGATGTCATCGAAACAGACACCTTTGGCGGGGCTTCCATCGTACTCGCCGAATATGATTTAGCAGACAAAGCATATTATCTCAACAAAACTGCCGCCGAACTTGCCAAGAGTATCGCCGCCGAATTTTCCACGCCAGAAAAACCTCGATTTGTCGCAGGATCGATCGGGCCAGGCACCAAATTGCCAACATTAGGACACATTGATTTCGACACACTCACCGCCGCTTTTGCCGAACAAGCAGAAGGACTTTATGACGGCGGCGTTGACTTATTTATTGTCGAAACTTGTCAAGATGTGCTGCAAATTAAATCAGCATTAAATGCCATTGAAGAAGTATTTAAGAAAAAAGGTGCGCGAATTCCATTAATGGTATCAGTCACAATGGAAGCCACCGGCACAATGTTAGTCGGTTCCGATATCAGCGCCGCCCTCGCGATTTTGCAGCCGTACCCGATCGACATTTTAGGCCTCAACTGCGCCACCGGGCCCGATCGCATGGCCGAACACGTCAAATACCTTTCCGAACATTCGCCCTTCGTCGTTTCCTGCGTTCCCAACGCCGGTTTACCCGAAAACATCGGCGGCCACGCGCACTACAAACTCACCCCAATAGAATTAAAAATGGCCTTGATGCGCTTTGTCGAAGACTTAGGCGTGCAAGTCATCGGCGGCTGCTGCGGCACCCGCTACGATCACATCCGCGAACTATCAGAAATTGGCAAAACTCTTAAACCCAAAATCCGCGAAATTACTTGGGAACCATCCGCCGCTTCAATTTACACCGCCCAACCCTACGAACAAGAGAATTCCTTCTTAATTGTCGGCGAAAGACTCAACGCCAGCGGTTCCAAAAAATGCCGCGATTTGCTAAACGCCGAAGACTGGGACGGTTTAGTCGCAATGGCCAGGGAACAAGTGCGAGAAGGCGCGCACATTCTCGATGTCAACGTTGATTATGTCGGCCGCGACGGCGTGCGAGACATGAAAGAATTAGTCTCCCGCGTTGTGACTAATGCAACTCTCCCTTTAATGCTGGATTCCACCGAATGGGAAAAGATGGAAGCAGGATTAAAAGTTGCGGGCGGCAAATGTTTGCTGAATTCCACTAACTACGAAGACGGAGAACCGCGTTTTTATCAAGTTTTGGAGTTGGCGAAAAAATACGGCGCGGGCATAGTTATCGGTACAATTGACGAAGACGGGATGGCCAGAACCGCAGACAAAAAATTTGCGATCGCCCAACGCGCCTATAACGCCGCTGTCGCCTACGGAATTCCCCCCCAAGAAATCTTTTTTGACACCCTAGCATTGCCCATTTCCACCGGGATTGAAGAAGACAGAAAAAACGGCAAAGCTACCATCGAATCCATCCGCCGCATCCGCCAAGAATTGCCAGGATGTCACGTAATTTTAGGAGTTTCTAACATTTCCTTCGGCTTGAATCCGGCGGCGCGGCAAGTTTTAAATTCGATGTTTTTGCACGAAGCAATGCAAGCGGGGATGGACTCGGCAATTGTCAGCGCCAATAAGATTTTGCCCCTCGCCAAAATCGACCCCAAACACCAAGAAATCTGCCGTAAACTGATTTACGACGAACGGGAGTTTGACGGCGAAATTTGCGTTTACGACCCCTTGGGCGACCTGACAACGGTGTTTGCGGGCAAAACCACAAAGCGCGATCGTACAGAAGACGCCAGCCTCCCGGTCGAAGAACGTCTCAAGCAGCACATCATCGACGGCGAACGCATTGGGCTCGACATCCAACTCGCCAAAGCATTAGAAACCTATCCGCCCCTCCACATTATCAATACCTTCTTGCTAGACGGCATGAAAGTAGTCGGAGAATTGTTCGGTTCGGGACAAATGCAACTGCCATTTGTATTGCAGTCAGCAGAAACCATGAAAGCGGCAGTTGCCTATTTAGAACCGTACATGGAAAAGTCCGAATCCGGGGACAACGCCAAAGGAACATTCATCATCGCTACTGTCAAAGGCGATGTTCACGATATCGGCAAAAACTTAGTTGATATTATCCTATCAAACAACGGCTACCGAGTGATTAACTTGGGTATTAAACAGTCGGTTGACAATATCATCGAAGCTTACGAAAAGCACAAAGCAGACTGTATTGCGATGAGTGGCTTGCTGGTAAAATCCACCGCATTCATGAAAGAAAATCTGGAAGTATTCAACCAGAAAGGAATCACGGTTCCGGTAATTTTGGGCGGTGCGGCTTTGACTCCCAAGTTTGTACATGAAGACTGCCAAAATACTTATAAAGGTAAAGTCATTTACGGCAAAGATGCGTTTTCCGACTTGCACTTTATGGACAAACTCATGCCAGCCAAATCTGCTGGTAAATGGGAAGATTTGCAAGGATTTTTAGATGAAATAGGGCAGGAGAATGGGGCGGTTAAAGAAGCTAAAGCGGCGCCCGAAACTTCTGTAGAAGAGGCGAAGAAAGCAGACACTCCTGTGGTGATAGATACCAGGCGATCCGAAGCAGTGGCACCAGATATCGATCGCCCGACTCCTCCTTTCTGGGGCACGAAACTGTTGCAGGGAGAAGACATCCCCTTTGAGGAGATTTTCTGGCACTTAGATTTGCAAGCCTTAGTTGCCGGTCAGTGGCAGTTCCGCAAGCCCAAAGACCAATCGCGGGAAGAATACGATGCTTTCTTAGCTGAGACAGTTTATCCGAAATTGGAAGAGTGGAAACACAAAATTATCGCCGAAAAGTTACTGCATCCGCAAGCAATTTACGGGTATTTTCCCTGTCAAGCTGAAGGCAATTCTTTGTATGTGTACGACCCGCAAATTATGAATGGCGGGCAAACAATAATCAGTGGCGGGCAAACAATAATCAGTGGCGGGCAAACAATAATCAGTGGCGGGCAAGATGCCCGCCCCACAACAGAAAGTGGCACAGGCATCTTGCCTGTGACTGGAACAGAAAGTGGCACAGGCATCTTGCCTGTGACTGGAACAGAAAGTGGCACAGGCATCTTGCCTGTGACTGCAACAGAAAGTGGCACAGGCATCTTGCCTGTGACTGCAACAGAAAGTGGCACAGGCATCTTGCCTGTGGCTGGAACAGAAAGTGGCACAGGCATCTTGCCTGTGGCTGCAACATTGACATTTCCCCGCCAAAAATCGGGGCGCAGGCTGTGCATTGCCGACTTTTTCGCGCCCAAAGAATCGGGTAAAATCGATGTATTTCCGATGCAAGTAGCGACAGTGGGAGAAATTGCTACAGAGTACGCGCAAAAGCTATTTGCTAACAATCAATATACCGACTATCTCTACTTTCACGGATTAGCGGTACAGACAGCGGAAGCAATAGCAGAATGGACTCACGCGCGAATTCGCCGGGAATTGGGCTTTGCTAGCGAAGAACCGGACAACATTCGCGATATGCTAGCGCAAAGATATCGCGGTTCGCGGTACAGTTTCGGCTATCCCGCTTGTCCGAATATGGCGGATCAGTACAAGCAACTGGAATTGTTAAAGTGCGATCGTATCAACCTCTACATGGATGAAAGCGAACAACTTTATCCCGAACAATCAACAACCGCAATTATCACCTATCACCCAGCCGCCAAATACTTCACCGCTTAATTTCTAGGGTGCGCTATAAGCACCTTTCTCTCGTTTTTCTCGTTCCTTCTCCTCGTTCCCAGGCTCTGCCTGGGAACAAAGAGCCGGAGGCTCTGCCTCCATTTAAAAACCTGGAGGCAGAGCCTCAAGAAATGCGTTCCCAGGTAGAACCTGGGAACGAGAAAAAAAATAGTTCACGAATTAAAGCAACAAAAAAGCACCTTAACAAAAGTGCTTTCATGAATATGAAATTTCCGTATCGGACGAAACTTTTATGAGTAATTCCGGGGAGTGCGCGCACCGGCAGATGCTCCTACCATCGAAGCAACTAAACCCAATAACGAGCCGAACAAAAACGACCAACCAGCTTTCGCGGCATTACCAGCAATATTGCGAGCATCCTGAGCAGATACGTTAGGTGCTCGGTTCGGCAAATTCACCCCGCCCTGCTGCGCTTGATTAATTGCTTCTCCCGCATTGGCAGCTATGACGCCAAAAGTACCGGCCACGCCATTTGCTAACAGCCAAGAGCCAATTGTTAAGGTCGTTGCCCACAAAATTGCTCCGTTCAAAAGCGCTGTGTTGCGATTCATTGGGCCGCAAGCGCGAGCAGTTACCCAACCGCCAACGGCCAAGCTAATTAACAAACTGATAATTGACCAAATTCCGACGCCGGTACCCACGTCTCCTGAAATACTGCGCGGAGCTCCTGAATTAGCAATGTTGCTCAAGCCGATCGCAGCGCCCAATGCACTTAACACCAGTTGTGTGCCGATCGCAATTACCAAACCTGAAAAAATCGGACCCCAACGTACTCGATCGTGGTATTCCATCACTGAATTTACGACCACGGGTTCGGTACCAACGTTATCTACAGGTCTATTTACGTATGACATAGATTTTTTTTTCCTCTTAGAGTTGCTTTAATTTTTAACAATCTTTCACCTAAGCATTGATTGTGGCTGAGATTGATAGAAACTATATCTGCCTGGGGAAATAACCAGTATCTATGTCTGAAGAAATAAACGAAAAAGTCATCAGCCCTCAGCCAGCCGCTATTAGCTAATGACTGATGACTGATGACTGATGACTGATAACTATTTTATCCCGTTAGAAAACTTCGCGGATGTATACAGGAAATGCGGAGGTATACAGGAAAGACAGCTTAACGCAATCTTACAGCCGTTCCAACGGCAGTAATCAGCAGCAAAGCCCCGCTGGAGTCTACATTAATCGTGCCGGTGTCAACTTCCACCCCGATTACGGCATTGGCGCCGAGGCGCTGGGCCCGTTTTTCCAGTTCCGCGAGGGCATCTCGCTGTCCTTTGAGAAACACTTCCTCGTAACTGCCGGTGCGCCCGCCGATGATGTCGCGAATGCCCGCGAAGAAGTCTCGCAGGGCATTGGTGCCGTAGACCACCTCAGCAGTTACAATTCCCAGGTAAGATTGAATTTCTGCTCCTTGGATGATATCAGTTGTTGTTACAATCATCAGTTGGCCTCAATCGCGAAAATTTTGAGTGTGTCTTGTTCTGTAGATTTACTACATCTAGCCGCTCAAAGATTCCTGGTAAACCCTAAGCTGTCAGCTTAACAAGGTGACAGCCCCTCGCTCTTTCATTCCACACACTCTTTGAAACAAATGGCCGTGTACAAACAAAGTCTCTTGGTATTCAGTACGTTGCTAGTAGCAGGATTGGCTGTCGCAGCGCCGCAGATAGCGCTCTCAGCAGAAACAGTCGTTCAAGTCAACCCTCAAAATGATTCAAATTTAGATGCTCTGCTGCGACAAGGGCGCGAGTTGGTAGATGTAGGAGACTACAGTAAGGCGATCGCCATTTATCAGGAAGCGGCGCGTTTAGATACGGAAAACCCCCGCATTTTTTCGGGTATTGGCTATTTAGAAGCGCGTCAGGGCAATTATCAAGCCTCAGTAGAATTTTACCAACAAGCGATCGGTCTCGAACCTAAGAATGCTGACTTCCAATACGCATTAGGATATGCTATGGCGAATTTGCAAAACTATCCCGCAGCAGCCACAGCTTACCGCCGCGCCGCTGCGCTCGATCGCAAAAATGTCAATGCCCGGATCGGTCTCGGAGTGGTACTCTTTCAGCAAAAAGATTACAGCGGTGCTTTTAAAGCATACCAAGAGGCGATCGCCCTCGATCCGAAAAATTGGCAAGCTTATTCTTCAATGGGTTTAGTATTGATCCAGCAGGGAAATTTTGCCAGTGCTGTCACCGTGCTCCAACAAGCAGCCGAACTCGCTCCCAAACAAGCAGGTGTCCAGTTAAAATTAGGCACTGCTTTGCTGCGTGCCGGCTATACTTCCGAAGGGCTAGCAGCTTTTGAAGAAGCTGCCAAATTGGAGCCCCGGAATCCAGAAGTGCAGCTAGAAATTGGCGAACTTCTCAAGGGTCAACACGACTTAGACGGAGCGCTGGTAGCTTATCAGCGGGCTATTGCGGTGCGACCCAATTTAGTGGAAGCACACGCAGGAATAGGGGAAATTCAACTGGAAAAACAAGATTTTTTAGGAGCGATTACCACTTTTGGGCGAGTGATTAAGCTCGATCCAAACCGGGCAGAAGCTTATTACAATATGGGTACGGCACTCAAAGCACGCGATCGCAAATCCGAAGCAATTGAAGCTTTTCAACAAGCCCTCGACACTTACCGCCAGCAAGGCAACAATGATGGTGCAAAAAAAGCTGAGGCGGCATTGCGGGAACTGAAGTAATATTTCTCAATGTACTAATTGGTAATTGGTAATTGGTAATTAGTTTTGAGTTTTGAGTAAGTAATTTTTGTTAGGCTTAACCCTTCCAATCCCAGGGTAGCCAGGAAGGAAACAATCTCAAAACTTTTTTTATTTCCTCTTACCTCTTGCCTCTTGCCTCTTCCTTCATTTAAAAAACTCGGCTCGATATGGCAGATATTGCTGATGCTTAAGTTTTGTGTTAATCGCAGAGAAACGCGACTAAATGGGGTATGATACTGGGGCCAGTTTTGACTCCGGCGATCGCTCTTAAAATCAGAGAGAAAATCAGGGCGATCGCAGTTAAAAATTTGCTACACGCTATCTCTTTTGTAAGATGCTCAAACTACTCTCTTAAGATGAATCTATTTCTATTGGTAGAGCCTGCCAACTTGTTAAGATTTGTAAAATGAGCAAACTATCCTATCCCCAGAGCTTCATCTATGCAAACGTATGACGTAATTATCATAGGCGCAGGTCACAACGGACTCGTCTGTGCCTCTTATCTGCTGAAAGCTGGATATACCGTCCTGTTGTTAGAAAAACGTTCGGTTCCCGGAGGCGCGGCAACTACTGAAGCTGCGATTCCCGAATTGCCGGATTTTAAATTCAATTTGTGCGCGATCGACCACGAATTTATCCATTTAGGGCCAGTTGTAGAAGAATTAGAGCTGGAAAAATACGGTTTAGAATATCTTTTCTGCGATCCAGTGGCCTTTTGTCCGCATCCCGATGGCAAATATTTCTTAGCGCACAAATCCGTAGAAAAAACTTGTGCTGAAATTGCCCGCTACAACGAGCGCGATGCTAAAAAATATGCCGAATATACAGACTTTTGGCAGCGAGCTTTAGGGGCAATGGTTCCGATGTTTAATGCGCCACCAAAATCCATCATAGATATTTTGGGCAACTACGATATTTCAAAGATAAAAGATTTATTGTCAGTCATTGGTTCCCCCGACAAAACGCTGGACTTTATTCGCACGATGCTCACCAGCGCGGAAGACCTTCTCAACGAGTGGTTTGACGAGGAATTTATCAAAGCACCCCTAGCAAGATTAGCCGCAGAACTCGGCGCGCCTCCTTCGCAAAAAACCCTGGCGGTAGGCGCAATTATGCTAGCGATGAGGCACAATCCCGGCATGGCAAGACCGCGCGGCGGGACGGGTGCATTAGTGCAAGCGCTGCTCAATTTAGTGAAAAGCTATTCCGGTGTGGTACTTACCGACCAGCACGTCGAAAAAATATTAGTTGATGACGGTCGCGCTGTGGGAGTTCGAGTTGCCAACGGCACGGAATACCGCGCTACAAAAGGTGTCATTTCTAATATTGATGCTAAGCGCTTGTTTCTGCACTTAATGGACTCCAGCGATGTTGACAGTGCTGACCCGGATTTGCGGGAAAGATTGGAGCGCAAAATTGTTAACAACAACGAGACTATTCTCAAAATAGACTTAGCTCTCAATGAAATGCCCAAGTTCGATCGCTGGAACCATCGAGACGAGTATTTAATGGGTTCGGTTTTAATTGCCGACTCCGTGAGACACGTTGAAATTTCTCACAGCGAGCCTTCAATCGGCAGAATTCCTGACTCCGATCCGTCGATGTATGTGGTGTTTCCGACGGTACGAGACCCGTCAATGGCTCCTCCCGGACACCATACAGCTTGGATTGAATTTTTTGCTCCTTACATGATCGAAAATGCTGAAGGAACCGGCCAGCACGGTACGGGTTGGACGGATGAGCTGAAAAACAAAGTTGCCGATCGCTGCATTGATAAATTAGCAGAATACGCACCGAATATCAAGAATTCCATTATCGGCCGTCGCGTCGAAAGTCCGGCAGAATTGGGAGAGCGTTTGGGCGCTTTGAAGGGGAATTATTACCACGTTGATATGACGCTGGATCAGATGATATTTTTCCGTCCTTTGCCGGAGTTGGCGAATTACAAAACGCCGATCGACGGTTTGTTCCTGACGGGGGCGGGAACGCATCCGGGCGGCTCGATTTCGGGGATGCCGGGACGCAATACTGCTCGCGTTTTCATGCACTCGCAGCAGCCTTTCGCGCAGACTTTCGCAGATGCAGCTAATACTCTGAAAGCGAAGGGTAAGTCGATATTTCGGAGTAATGAGAAGTAAGATTTTTAGCAACCGCAGATGAGGGCAGATCGACGCAGATGAATTACATCTGCGTTTGTTTGTGGAGTCTGCGGTTTTTGCTTTTGGCTTGACTTTGGCGATCGCCCAACTCCAATCTCTGCTTGTGCTATATTCTGTAGATGATTCAATAGGAGAACGCCTGTTATGACAAATACCACAGTAAAACATAAAGTCCTAAAGGCGATCGAAGAAATGCCCCAAGACGTTACTTTTTCAGACGTGATGGAGCGCCTTTACTTCCTCTACAAGATTGACAGAGGCTTGAAGCAAGTCGAGGCTGGTGATACTATGTCCCACGAACAAGCTAAAAAGCAGATCAAAACGTGGCACAAATAAGGTGGACTTCTCAGGCCCTAGCCGATATTGAAGCGATCGGCGATTTTATTGCGCGAGATGCGCCCAGTTTCGCTGAGGTATTTGTGGCTCGGATATTTGGGGCTGTAGAGCGTTTAGGAGCTTTTCCGCGATCGGGGCGTGCAGTGCCCGAGATCGGTGAAGAAAATCTTAGGGAGATTATCTTTGGCAGTTACCGCATTGTATATTTGTTAAACAGCGATGAGGTAAGCATTTTAACGGTTTTCCATTCAGCGAGGCAACTCAGACCTTCTGACTTGACCGACTCTGGTGAATAGAAGCGATCGGCATCTAAACTAGCGTCTCGATATCTTCTTAGGAAATTTATAAAATCTCAAAATTTAAGCGGTCATGTCAATCCTTCTGGCTAGAGAATATCTAAAAGCAGGGCAACTAGAAACAGCCATGCAGGTTGCCGAAATGATAACCGAGAAAGAAGGCAAAGATTTGCTTTTGGCTGATATCGCTTATAAATATGCTGAAGCAGGAAAATCCGATCGCGCGCTTCAAATAGTTGAAAAAATAGATAACGATCGTAAAAACAGCGTGTTGATTAAAGTTGTAAAAAATTATGCGGCAGCCGGGGAAGTTGAACTTGCCAAGCAAATTGCAGGAATGATAAAAGACCCAGATGATGAGGATGATGATGATTGGAAATTGGAGGCAATGAGGGATATAGCTTACGGTTATGCTAAAGCGGGGCAATTTGACAAAGCAATTGAATTTGCTGAAAGCTTAGAGAACGAATATCACAAAGAAGATGCGTTGTGGGCAATTGCCTACTGCTACGCTGAAATCGGACAATTTGAGTTAATTATTAAAATCGCTCCGCCTTTTATGGAGTCAGGTGGCGATCCGTTAGGGGCGATCGCAGAATTGATGGTAAAACAAGAATTAGAAGTCGATCGAATTATAGAAATTACTAAAACCTTAGAAAACGAATCTGACCAAAAAGCGATGTTAAGGTCTATTGTTTATCAATATGCAAATACCGAAAACAATTCGGACAAACTTATCAAATTTGCTCGATGGGTAACAGACGAATCGGTCAAATATGCAGCATTGAAGCATTTAGCTAAAAGCTTTATTCAAGCGAAAGAATACGAGCGAGTGCTTCAGATTGCTAAAAGCATAGGGCTAGAGCAAGTCAGAGTTACTTCTTGGAGGTTGATTATTCCTCCAGATTCGTCAAGCTAGTACGGGTAACTAAATTAAAAACAGATTCTCTTTGTCGATCTTATTGCGTCAGTATTGCTTCTGCTTGATGTCGCATCAAAGGAAAACGAAGGGCGATCGCACTTAACACCCTTTCTAAATCGGGAGCATCTTTTGCAAGATTTGGCTGCGGTTCGCGTTCCGTCAAATCTGTTAAAATAGTCAAAATGTGCTGAGCAAAATCTTCATCAGCCTTATCCAACAAATCCACTAGCTTCGCCATATCTTCTTTCGCACCCAACCAGTACCTTGCACCCATTAACTCAGCTTTTACTGATAAAGGGAATTCCGAGTTTAGATAGTTTTCAAGTTTTGGCAATAGCTGGGGCGTACCTAAAAGCCCGATCGAGTTAGCAGCATAACATCTCACAGCTTCATCCTCATTAGGATCGAGCAGTGAAAGCTCCAGAGTTTCTATAGCTGATGCTTCTTCTAAATATCCAAGAGTTTCTGCTGCTGATGCGCGAACCAGTGCTGAAGGGTCATTTCTGAGAATATATTCTATAGGTACAACCGCAGGAGTATAATCAAGTTCTCCAAGGGCCTCCACGGCTTCAGACCTAACCAGTTCTTCTTCATCGTCCAGCAAGTTCATTAATGCAGGCCCCACCGTCTCTATTTCCTCACTTCCCAGATAACCCAATGCTTCTGCGGCGGTGAATCGAATAGCTGCATCTGGTGATTTCAGTAACCTTACTATTTTCGGTACAGCCTCATAAACTTCTGCATCAACTAAATCGAGAATTGCCCCAGCTTGTTTAGTCGGTTCATCTGAATCGCAACGATCCAGAAGCAGTTGAATACTTTGCTTGTTCATGATTCTTACCTGCTGTTATTTAATTTTTTATCTGTGACGACTGCGACGCTTTCTTTTAGCTTTTTGAGTTGCTTTTATTTTCTGAATTTTAACATTGTCATTATTGCGCTCAGCATTCTCCATAAGTATTTTCAGTGCTTCACCCATTGAGGTGGCTGACCCATCTTGCATAAGTTGCTGAGCTTCTTTTAAAATGCCGGTGTCGGCGACGTTGCCTTCGGAAGTCATGTTACTTTTCTTCCATAATGTTCTTCCATAATGTATGTTAAATTTATGTAAAGAAGGTTCCAAAAAATGCTGATTGGTGATATAGACCTGCTCAAGCTTAACACAATCAACTAACTTCCACTGTAGCACAACAGGCAAGTTCCTACTCTTTGAAAACTGACTCCGCTAACCTTGTTGAACCATCCACATCAGAAATCCCTGGATTTGTTCGGCTGGCGGCAGGGGATAATCGCTGAGGTCGATCGCCACATTCTCCTCAGCTCTAATAAATTCATACTTTATGTGGATGAAAAGACCGGCCCCAAGTTGAGAGACTGAAAGATGGCGTTACCCTTTTTTTAACGATGGCAAACCGAGTGTTGATTGTCGGTGGGCGGGGACGAATTGGCAGCAGCGTTGCCCAAGACCTTGTTACCCATACCGACGCAGAAATTACTGTTACTGGGCGCAACTCTGAAGCCTCTATTGGGTACGGATTGCCTCCGGATCGGGTGCAGTACCAAACTTTTGATTTAGCGGACAGTGCAGCCCTGCAAAAAGCAGTTTCACAGTCTAATCTTGTCGTTCACTGTGCGGGGCCTTTTCACTACCGAGACGCTGGCGTGCTGAAAACTTGCATCGAAGCAGGTGTTAATTATACTGATGTCAGTGACAGCCGCAGTTTTACTCGCAGGGCTTTAGAATTGCGCGAAGCCGCTAAAAATGCTGGGGTTACTGCTATTATTAATACGGGCATTTTCCCCGGCGTGTCTAACAGCATGGTGCGCCGAGATGTGGAACAATTAGATGAAGCAGAACACATCCATTTGAGTTATGTAGTCGGAGGTTCTGGCGGTGCTGGTGTTACCGTCATGAGAACCACTTTTTTAGGTTTGCAAACGCCTTTTGAGGTTTGGGAAGACGGCAAGTGGCAGCAAGTAAAACCCTACAGCGATCGCGAAACAATAGAATTTCCCGCACCCTATGGTCAAACAGGGGTTTACTGGTTTGATATGCCAGAAGCAATCACTTTGCCCGAAACTTTCCCCGTCAAATCTGTTGTGACTAAATTCGGTACATCTCCCGACCTTTACAATCACCTTACCTGGTTTGTTGCTAAGTATTGGCCGGCTAGCTGGCTCAAAAATAACTCCGTGATTGAATTTCTCTCCTACGTCAGTTATGGGATGACCAGTGTTACTAATAGTTTTAGTGGGGTTGGTGTGGCAGTGCGATCGCAAGTGACCGGTCTCAAAAACGGTCAACCCGCTAAAGTTTGCTCGACAGCGATACACCCCAGTGCTGCAGTCGCTACGGGCATTGGTACTGGCAGCATAGCTCAATTAATGTTAGAAGGAAAGCTGGATAAACCGGGAGTTTGGTCGGTCGAACAAGCTCTTTCTACTGAGCTATTTGAAGGAGCTATGCAGAACAGAAACCTAGACATAGAGCAGGTTGTTTTGTAGTTCATTAGGTTATTTATAGCAATTTAAAATGTTGGAAAATGGGATGTTTTCCCGCTCGGCGAAGACGCGAAACACGCGCGAAAAAAGAAGAGTCAGGGGCTTCGTAATTGATGGGAAAACCCCTAGATAGGGTTCTTCGCAAGAATTGCGATCGCCCCTGATAGGAGAGGAGTTCCGCTTGTCTAACTAATCTATCTTTTGGTAGAAGTAATAGTAACAAGCAGGCGCTTAAGATATGGGATGTCACGGGAAACATCCCTTTTGGCTCGCTCTAGATGCGGTAGCTGCGACAAAGATTGCGCTTGAACCAAAATTGTAAATGTGCGATCGCAGTGAAGGGGCGACAAACACCATAATTTTTGCGGAAAAATACGAGGAGAAGTTGATATGAAGCGGGTTTTAAAAGCTCTCGGACAAACATTGAGCCAAAGCATTTTGCTGGTATGTACGCTGGCTTTCATTGGTCTGCTAAGTCTAGCGGTAGTACCCAGTCAGGCTGCTTACGCAGGTCAAGACAGAACTCAGGCGCCGCCAGAAGCTAAAATTACTGACCCCGCAGAAAGTTTCGAGGATCTCAATCCCCAAGCAGCTTACGAAGAAATAGTCAAAACCTCTCAAAATCCTGCCAAGGTCGAGAAAGCTTACGACGAAAGCTTAAAGGAGTACAAGGGAGAACACCCGCAAGAAGGCATAGTTCAAAAAGCTGAAGATTTGATCGAAAAGGTCACAGGAAACTAATAAATCAACAGATTGATATAGCCTTTCTCAGTAACATGAGGTGCTCATAGGCCTCCGTGGCCTCCGTGGCCTCCGTGGGCATAGCAGTCGCCCCCATAGCTCACAACGCTTGAGAACCGCTATATGTAACTCAAGTGGCTGGTAAATCCACGGCTTTCGTGAGTACACTATTTAGGATCGCGAATTAAATAATTTACACTCTTGAAAGTGGGTTGGGCGTCCCGCCCGCCCTTTCTGGACGGGCGGGACGCCCATCCCACAAGAACCATCAAAATTCTAAGTTATTTAATTCTCATTCCTTAGCAGATATCAGAACTCACTTGAACATAATTATCTAGGGTGCGCCTCGGCGCCCCTTATTGCTTGAGAGTAGCGTGTAAAACTCGTTTTTGAGTCGAGAAGTATTTTCTCATTTCCCTCATTCTTAAGCTAGCAGGTTCATCCTCAAGGCAGATGAATAGATATGAATTTAAAAGGTAAATTTAATAATAGTTACAGTTAAATAAAAGGAAAAAAATATCATGAGCGATGACAAAAAAACGGTACATGAACCTGATGCTAATCTAGATCCGATTTCCGGGGAAAAAGGGGCTCATCCAGTCGCAACGGGTATTGGTGCGGCGAGTGCCGGTGCTGCTGGTGCTGCGATCGGCGGTGCCATCGGCGGGCCTGTAGGAGCAGTTGTGGGCGCTGTTGTGGGTTCGTTTAGCGGCGGTTTGGTGGGCAAAGGTGTGGGCGAGGCGATCGACCCGACGGTAGAAGATGCTTACTGGCAAAGCAACTACAGTTCCCGTCCTTACGCCGACACTAGCGCGACTTACGAAGACTATCAGCCTGCATACCGCACTGGTTATGAGGGATACACTCGCTATGGCGCTACTGGTAAGAAATACCACGAGATCGAACCGGATTTGCAGCGCGACTACGAAACAAATCGCGGTAAGTCTAAAGTGAGTTGGGAAAAAGCTAAGCACGCCACGCGCGACGCTTGGGATCGGGTGGAACGCGCTGTCCCTGGTGACATGGACAAAGACGGCCGCTAAGGGCTTACGCCAAGTATTTTTCAGTCTTGGACGCACACAAACTAAAGCGTTGCGGTTATTTTTAGCCGGGTACCGGAATGCAGGGAAGTGTTTTGATAAAAAAACCCGGTTGCTGCGTCTTGGACTGTTGTTGATAAGTTGCACAGTTTTCAACGCGAGATTAGCGAAGTTTTTGGGGATTTTCAGCCCCTCTCTACATCGGAGAGGGTATTTTTATGCTCCCTTAAAATCGCATTTTTCCGCACGATTTTTATTTCACACGACTGTTCGCTGTGAGATCACTAAGCCAGATGTATAGGCAAAGCTTTGCGGGACGATCGCACTCCTAAAAAATGCTTTTTACAAAATCGGGAGGCTTCCGTTTGAGATTAACATTTTTTTTTGACTATTGGGCTTAAAATTAAACTAATTCAGGACTGAGGCATCGATCGCATATTTTTGTCATTGTTCGCGATGCGCTTTCTTCAATCGCAGCGGGATCGTAAAGCGTCGGTGGCTTCAAGTCCGATAATTGTTAATCTAAATCCTCTCATTCAAAATTGGTATTACTTGTGGATGAAATGTTGGAAAGAGCTTGGACACTCAAGCAAAATTTAATTGACTTTGTGCTGGATGCTGAGGGAGAGTTGGCGGTAGCTTTGGAAGCTTATGCTGCTGCTCGCTCGGCCGGCGAGCGCTACGATATTGCTCAGCAAAATCAAGTGATTGACAGTTTTACAGTCGAAGGTAAAGTCGGAGACAAAACGCCGATCGACCTATTTGTCGAAAGTCAGCCGGATTTAACCGAGAGCGATCGTAGCTTGCTCGAAAGTTGGGAGCACAGAAGCTTCGCTGGCTTATTTGAAATCACTCAACTTTTCCCCGACAGGTTTGAACTGATGAACTGGCTGACGGCAAAGCACTACGTTGTCAAGCCCAACAGTCCTAATTTTCTTGCAGAAATGTCTCGCTTTAAGTTAGGAGAAATCTTGCGGGCTCGGATTTCTCCCCTCACCGATGACTGGTGGATACTTTCGAGCTCTCCCATCCTGATGGGGAAATTGGGTAAGCCGAAGTTGGCGGTGGCGATCGGCAATTTCAAGCAAAATCAGAAAAATAACCTGTACAGCGATGCGCCGGAATTGTTAGAGCAAGCTTGGCAGTCGGTAGAACACTACCACGAAGATTTTACCGAATTTTTTGGCAGTGAGGAATTGACGCTATCGGGATATCACCTGAATAAACAGTTGGCTGAATTTCAGGAATTTATCACTAAAAAACGCCTAGCTGATATGGGCGTTGATGGAAGTAAATCTCTGGCGGATATCGTTGAAGATGCCGGAGTCGATCGAGAAGAAGTCAAAGCAGCAGCCATCGCGGCTGCCGGTGCTGATGCTAAAGCAGTTGAGGTAATGCTCGACAGCAATGCTAGTTCAAAAATGGTAATGCCCAAAGTCGAATTGCCCGATCGCTTCAAAAAAGCCGAACAGGTGACAGCACTTTCTCATCCTCGCTGGGGACAAACCTTTTTGTCTACTTATGCTCAATTTACTGCACTGCTAGCAGCCGAAGACTTTTCAACCGTTCCCGGTTACGAAAAGCTGGTTCGCAACTATCTAGAAGATCCTGCAATTAATGTCTGGATTTGGCAACGGTTAGCTCAAGTTAATCCAGCGAAATTAGAACAAATTTTGCAAACTGTATTGCAGCGGACTAATTTTCAGCTCGATCGCGATTTAGATGCCCTGCTGCAAGAGTTTAAAAAACCCTTAGAACCCGAACTCCCGGAAATTGCCAGCGTTCCCGTGCACCTGCACAACTTATTTCAGGAAGCTTTAGGCGAAGTTAATAAGTCAAAGTCCAAACCGCAGGAGAAAAAGAAAAGCTCTAAAGGCTTTAAATCCTAACCAGTTAAGTTCGTGGCATAAGCTGTCACGCATTTAAATTGCATATTCAGGGCGGGCGAGACGCCCACCCCACAAGAATTAGATTGTTTTTTGACATTCTATTTAAATGCACAACAGCTTACTGCTATGCCCTAATGCGCCGGCTTCTTCGCCAACGGATACTCGTTGAGATGGCCGCAGCCCACGGACAGCAGAAACAGAGTGGCAATTTCAAGTACGAGTGCGATCGACCCTAGCCATTTTGGGCGCGTTAGTCTGCATCCCTCGGATAATAAACCATTAAACAAGCTCACAGCTAGCTGTGAGCTTATTGCCCGGTAATATAACTCAAATAGCTTTGCAGTCAGGACTTTAGTTTTTCTTCACCGCGATCGAAAGAACTGAAGTCCTCACTACAAACACCTTTTGTTAATCTTCAACTTGTCGGACAGCCATGCGTTGCAGCGGCAGGCTGAGTATGCTAGAAGCAGTCAACAAGTAAGAAAGAACCGTAGTCAGCTTCAAACTGAGCAATAACCAGCTATCCTCTGGTAGGTGAAGTTTCAACCCGAAAACAGAGATGCAGTAAACTATCCAGTAAGTAAAGCTCATCTTGATGAGGATTTCTTCGCTCAAAGTGCGAGCGTCCGTTGGCTGCGAGTTGCGATTATCACCCAGCAGGACTAGACCCGCAATAGAAGCCACAAAAGAAACCATAACGAGATAGTCATGCCAGTTAAGCTCAACCATTTCTAAACTCCGCTTTTATCCGAATTATTGGAATCAGACATCAGTCTAAAGGATAAGTTTTCCCGGTCAAAGCAATAGTTACAAATTGAAACAGCCGCAGTTACAAATCGCAATGAAAATCAACCGCAACCACCAGCCACAGACTCGTTTAGTCAGTCGCAAAGGACAATTGCCCTTAAATATTGTCAAGTTGGGAGTACCTCGCCTGCATTTTGCCGACCTCTACCACAGGCTGCTAACTCTTTCTTGGCCGCGATTTTTCATGCTCATTTGTCTCTCCTATATAGTCACAAATTCTTTATTTGCCTTAGCTTACTTGGCGGGAGGAGATTGCATTGCTAACGCGCGGCCGGGTTCTTTCCAAGATGCCTTTTATTTCAGCGTGCAAACAATGGCGACGATCGGCTACGGCGCTATGTATCCGCGCACGGATTACGCTAATACTATAGTCGCGATCCAAGCGCTTTTTGGTTTGTGGGGAGTGGCGATGGTAACGGGACTGGCTTTTTCGAGATTTTCCAGACCAACAGCTAGAGTTATCTTCAGCCGCGTAGCTGTGATCGCTCCTTTCAACGGCGTTCCGACTCTGATGTACCGCACTGCAAATCAGCGTTTTAACCAAATTTTAGAAGCGCAGCAGCGAGCAACTTTGATCCGCGACGAGGTAACATCGGAAGGAGAATTTATGCGGCGTTTTTACGATTTGCAATTAGTGCGGAGTCACTCTCCAGTTTTTGCATTAACTTGGACGGTTATGCACGCAATTGAGGAGAGCAGTCCTTTGTACCAACTTACTGCTCAAGACTTGATGGAACAGCAAGCGGAAATTGTAATTACGTTAACAGGAATTGACGAAACTGTTTCGCAAACTATTCATGCGCGACATTCTTTTGTGGCGTCTGAAATTATGTGGAATATGCGGTTTGTAGATATTCTTTTGAAATCGGCGACGGGAGGGCGGGTGGTTGATTATACTCGGTTTCACGATGTGAAGCCTGTGGAATGAAAGTTTTGATTTAGCCACCAGTGCTAGAATACCTGTAGGGCAAAAAAAACTTAATATTTATGAACTCAATAACTGCAAATACGACACTGAAAGAATTGCAACCGCAACTCTTAGCTTTAACTCCCGAAGAGAAGGCTCAAGCTATAGAATTACTAGCCCAAAGTTTAAGAAAATTTTGGTCGGGAATTCAAAAGACTCCCGGCGTGTGCGGCGGCGATGCTTGCATCAGACAAACGCGAATTCCTGTTTGGGTGCTGGTGAATGCTCGCCGTTTAGGTATTTCTGAGGCTGAACTCCTAGAAGACTATCCGACTCTGCGTGCCGCTGATTTGGCGAATGCTTGGGCTTATGCTGAGGCATATTCTGATGAGATTGAAACAGCAATTAGAGAACAGGAAGAGGCATAAACAGTGGCAGATATTTATACCGCGATCGCACAAAGCATTAAAAGTGAGATATTTTACCATTTTAAATCAGGCTTTTATGAACGGGCAAGATGCCCGTTCCACAAAGAATGAATTTCTTGTGGAACGGGCATCTTGCCCGTTCTGGAAAAAAGAATGAATTTCTTGTGGAACGGGCATCTTGCCCGTTCTGGAAAAAAGAATGAATTTCTTGTGGAACGGGCATCT
>NZ_JAUBPT010000025.1:46781-62150 GCF_036700905.1 Microcoleus sp. S13_C3
TGCCCGTTCTTGAAAAAAGAATGAATTTCTTGTGGAACGGGCATCTTGCCCGTTCTTGAAAATGGTACAACATCTCAGTTAACATAAACAAAAAACTCCTCGTACTATGCGAATAATTCATACTGCTGACTGGCATTTAGGGCGACGTTTTCGAGGGATCGATCGCACTTCCGAAATTGCGATCGCCCTCGAACAGATTTTGAAGCAAGCAAAAGCCTTGGATGTCGATGCTGTGCTCGTTGCAGGCGACATTTTCGACGTGCCCAACCCTCCCGCTTACGCCGAACGCATCGCTTATAACTTTTTCTGCGAACTCCAAGCAGCAGGAATTCCCGCAATTGCGATCGCCGGTAATCACGATTCGGCATCCCGCATTGACAGCATCGCGCAATTGCTTTCCCTCGCCGGTGTTCGCGCTTTAGGCAAACCCAGGCTTTCCGCCGACGGCGGCACGATTACTCTCAATACAAAAAGTGGTAAACTTTGTGTGGGAGCGATGCCTTTTGCTTCCGAACAAAGACTGTTAGATGCTAATTCTCTCTGGCAGTCGGGCGATGCCGATCGCCGAAAAGATTACCGCGAAATCGTAGCATATTTACTCGAAGATTTAACCAGGGAGTTTAGAGACAATACTGTCAATTTTCTCATGGGACACATGAGCATTGACGGCGCTCGATTGGCCAAATCCGAAGTCGCTTATTACACGCGAGAAAAATACCTGCTCTCAGCGCAAACTCTGCCGCCGGAATCTCAGTATGTTGCCCTCGGACATATCCACATTCACCAGCGGATTTCTGAGACTTCTCCCGCTTATTATTCCGGTTCTTTGATTCAGTTAGATTTTGGAGAAGCGGAACAGGAAAAAGGATTTTGCTTGATAGAAGTGGAGCCGGGAAGTCAGCCAAAGGTGGAATTTAAGCCTGTGGCTTGCCACAAGCCGTTAAAAGTGCTTAAATGTCATAACGACAATCTTGATGCTACTTTAGAAGCTCATCAGTATCATCCGGGTTTCTTGAAAGTAATTGTCGAACTGGACAGTCCGCAAATCGGACTTGCCGATCGAGTGCGCCAAATCTGTTCTCAAGCGCTGTTAATTGAACCGCGCTATCCAGATGCAGCGCTAGAAGCAACAGAAATAACTAATATCGATCCCAATAATTTCGATCCGGCAGCAGAGTTTTGCAACTATTATCAAAACCGATTGGGAACGACACCAAAACCGGCAGTATTGGAGGAATTTCAAAATTTGTACAAGAAGTTTAAGGAAACAGTTAACAATTAAATGGGTAAAAAGATACAATCCAAAATCCAAAATCTCAAACTTCAAATAGTTTTAAGACTGAAACCCACGCTCAATGTCGCTTGTAGTCGAGTCTAGATCCCCCTAAATCCCCCTTAAGAAGGGGAACTTTGATAATACTCTTGTCCCCCCCTTGTTAAGGGGGGTTAGGGGGGATCGGGAAGACTGTAGAAGGAAGACACTAGACCGGAATATAACAATCTAAAACCCCAAATCTAAAATCTAAAATCAGTATGCGTCCACTCGAACTTATTCTCGAAGGATTTACCAGCTTCCACCGCGAACAGCGTTTAGATTTTTCTCAACTCGATTTGTTTGCCATTACTGGTGCTACAGGTGCGGGCAAATCTTCACTGCTAGATGCCATGACTTACGCTCTTTTTGGCACTACTACTCGCAGTGGCAAACAAGTAAGTGATTTGGCGAGCCAAGGTAGCGAAAATTTAAAAGTGCAGTTGCGTTTTGCTGTGGGTTCGGCACAGTACCGGGTGACGCGAAGGTGGCGTTTCCGTCCGAAATCTCCTGAAAATAAGGTGATTTTGGACAACTGGCAAAATGGCCAATGGGAAACTTTGGGAACGAGTATTGTTGCTGTTCAAAATACCATTGAACAGATTTTAGGAATGGATTTTGATACTTTTACGCGAGCAATTGTTCTGCCTCAAGGCAAGTTTGATGAGTTTATTAAAGGGGATACTTCAAAACGCCGGGAAATTTTGCGACAGCTAGCAGGATTTGAGATTTTTGAGCAGATGCGGAAGGAAACAAATGAGCTGGCAAAGTTGCTGAAACAGGAACGGGAAATGGTGGAAAGGCAGCTAGGGGATTTGAGTGCGCCGACGGCGGATGAGGTGGATCAAAGACGATCGCAACTTTTGATTTTAGAGCAGCAGTTGCCTGAGTTCGATCGCGCTGTGATGAAAGCTCAGAAGGCTCTAGATGAAGAGGAACAGCTATTTTCGCAAATCGCTCGCTGGCAAGAGCTGCAACAACAACTGGCTAAATTAAATGCTAATTCCGCTGAGGTTGCAATTTTAGCACAGCGTTTAGAAAGAGCGCAAGCTGCCAATCATTTACAGGGAGATTGGGCTTTAGTGCGATCGGCTCGCAGTCAGTATGAAACTGCCGAAAGTGCCTCGGTGGCAGCGCGAAAGCAGTTAATTAAAGCTCGCTCTGAGCTGGCAGTAGAGCAGCAGCAACTTGACGCGGCAAAAGCGAAAGAAGAGGTGCTAGCGCCACAAATTAAGGCTCGCGAAGATGCTCTAGCTACTGCTAAAGTATATGAAGAACAGCGCGCTCAATTAGAAAAAGAAGTGGCGCTTGCCCAAAAAATTCAACAGGAAAAACTCCGCTTTTTTATGGCAGCAGATAAAGACCTGCAAGCTGCTAACACTAAAATTCAAGGCGCGGGTTTTCGAGTTACTCAAGCAGCGGCACAGCTCGCACAGTATGCGCCGGGAGGAAAGCGTTTAGAGCAATTGCAGCAAATTTCACCCTTATTGATGGAATTGCAGCTAATTACCAAGCAGCAAAAGACTCAGCAAGAACAGTTGGATAAATCTCTGGCCGATAAGGAAAAAGCTCAACAAAATTATGTGAAGGCTACCACTAATTTAGAAGCCGTTGAACTCAGGCTAAAAGAGTGCGCCCGCGAGTTAGAAGTGGCGGAAACCGCTAATGCGGAAGCGGCACGTTTAGAGAGTGTGGCTGCTATCAGAATGTCGCTGAATTCTGGCGATACTTGCCCGGTGTGCGGGGGGGTGCATCCTGAGAGCGAGAGCCTGCCTCCTTTGCCGAATTCTAATATTGTCGATGTCGCTGATTTGCGGCGGAAATTTGCGGCGGCAAATCAGCTTTTTCAAGATGCTCAAAGGTTGGCGGCTGAGGCAAAAAGTACAGCTTCAGCTTGCCAGCAAAAAGAGTCGGAAATTGCTCAAATGCTTGAATTAACGGCGAATAGAGTTGCCGAATTGCAGCAGCAAATTACTCAAGTTCTGGAAAATCCTCAGTGGGAAAGCTTGGGGTTGCAGCAGGAGTTGGCAATCCTTAAAGAGAGCGATCGCCAATACCGCGAAACCGAACAGCAGTTCCAACTGGCATCATTGGAATATGATAATTTTCAGGAAAGATTTAATTTGGCGGTGGCGACTCAAGCAGCTAAACAGCAGGAATATCAAGATGCGATCGCCGAATCAGACCGCCGCCAGCAGCAGTTCCAAAGTTGTGTAAATGCGCTTTATCAAATTACGGAATATCAACCTTATGCTAATTTAGCAAAAGTCTTAGAACAAGACAAGCAAGACTTGGCAAATCTGCTAAAAGTTGCCGAAAAATCCTATCAAACTGCTCAAAATAAGGTTATTCAAGCCGCAGAGAGAGAGCAACAAGCTGGAGAGGCTTTTGGGCAAGCCCAAGCCCAGAAACAGCAGCTAAACCTGGATTGGTCAGCAAAATTAACGGCGGCTGATTTCACAGAAGAGACATTTTTAGCAGCGGTTGCGACAGTTAAGGAACAATCAGAATGGGAAAATGCTATTCGCTCTCACCGCGAATCAAAAATTCAGTTAGAGACGCGGGCGAAAGATTTGAGCGAGGCGATCGCAGGCAGAACTACCGATGAAAATACTTTAGCACAAGTGCGATCGGCAAAACATACCGCCCAAGAAAACCTTAAACAAGCCAACAACAACCGCGCCGAACTTTTAGCTTGGATTCAAGTAGCAGCCCAAAATCTCGAACAAGCCGAAAGACTGTCACAGCAAATCACAAATTTCACAGAACAAGAGCAAACTTATCACACCTTAGCGCAGAATCTCAAATCCAACGAATTTCAATCCTACATTTTAGAACATTTAGAAGCAGAATTAGTCGGCAGCGCCACATTAATTTTGCAAGAATTAACCGAAAATCGCTACAAACTAAAAAACCAAGACGGCGAATACTGGGTAGCAGATAATTGGAACGGCGGCGAAGCTAGACGAGTACGCACTCTTTCCGGCGGCGAAACCTTTGCAACTTCCTTATCAATGGCTTTAGCTTTGTCAGAAAAACTGTCTCAAGGATCTCACTTGGGCAGCTTGTTTCTCGATGAAGGATTTGGTACTTTAGATACGGAAACTCTCGAAAGCGTTACTCAAATTTTAGAATCTTTGCGGCAGCGAGACAGGCTGATTGGAGTGATTACCCACGTTCGAGAATTGGGCGAAAGGTTGCCAGCACAAGTTAAAGTGTCTAAATCCCCCGAAGGTTCTAAAATAGAAGTTGAAAGAGTCTAATTATACTATAATAAGACTTATGTCAAAAGTAGTTTTGCTCGCTATAAATAGCGCTCTCGGTGCGCCTTCCGCATTCTACAAACTACATATGTAGGTTGTGTAGTACGGATCGGTTAACTAAGCTATTTTGGGATCTAGTAAAACAGTTTTTAAAATCATGTCAGCCAAAGATATCTTTCACAACACAGTACGTGCGGCTTTGGAGAAAGATGGATGGACAATTACTCACGATCCTCTATTTCTAAAAGTAACTTCTCAAGTAAAAATGCAGATAGATTTGGGATGAGAGAAATTACTTTCTGCCGAAAAGGGGAGGCAAAAAATAGCAGTAGAAGTAAAAAGTTTTGTGGGCTTGTCGGCGCTGTCAGAATTCCATACGGCTGTTGGTCAATTTCTTAATTATCGAGTAGCATTGGAAAAATTGGAATCAGAACGAGTGCTGTATTTGGCAGTGCCTACAGATATCTATCAAGATTTTTTTACAGACTCGTTTATTCAAACTGTGTTAGAACGATATCAAATAAAGATGCTGGTTTTTCATGTGAAGGGACAGGAGATAACATTATGGAAAGATTAGATTATCGCCAGTTAGTTCAGAAAGTCATACATCAACACGCGACAGAGCAGTCGGAGCAAGATGTAGAAACCACTGAAATTGTTTTCGATACGGAACGCGACCGCTATTTATTGTTGTATGTGGGATGGCGGGATGAAGAACGAATTCATGGATGTCCGATTCATGTTGATATCAAAGATGGAAAGATTTGGATTCAGCGCGATTTTACGGAAGTAGGAATTGCCAATCAATTTCTAGAATTTGGAGTCCCTAAAACAGATATTGTGTTGGGATTTCGAGCGCCTTATGTACGGCAATTTACTGGATTTGCGATAGCGTAAATCATTAAATAATCTCAAAAAAAAATCCCCACAACCCCGACTTCTGCAATACTTCGGGGTTCTAATCTGTAAGTTCTGTCAATCTACTTAACGCCCCAAGAAACAAATATTATATGAAAAATTACCCCACTCGAATGCAATCGGTACAGTCGCCCATAATTCCAGTAGTTGGCGAACTGATTCGCCAAAATCCGGGAACGATATCATTAGGACAAGGCGTAGTTTACTATAATCCGCCACAAGAATCATTTGAAAAAATCCCCGAATTCTTTGCAAATCTCGACAATCACAAATACAAAGCCGTGGAAGGAATTCCCCAATTACAAGAGGCTATCGCAGCCAAAATAAAAACCGATAACGACATAGAAATTAATAGCAAAAACTGCATTGTTGTTACCGCCGGCAGCAACATGGGATTTACCAACGCTATTCTCGCCATCACTTCTGCGGGGGACGAAGTTATTATCCAATCACCTTATTACTTCAACCACGAAATGGCGGCAATTATGGCAAATTGCCGACCAGTGATAGTAGAAACAGACGCCAACTATCAACTTAATATCGATGCTATAAAAAAAGCAATTACCGACAAAACGCGAGCCATAGTTACCATTTCACCCAACAACCCAACTGGCGTCGTTTATCCTCGCGAAGCACTCCGGGAAGTTAACGAAATTTGTCGCCAGCACAACATATATCACATCAGCGACGAAGCCTACGAATATTTTACCTATAACGGCGTCAAACACTGTTCGCCCGCCGCTTTTCCCAACAGCAGCGAACATACAATTTCTCTATTTAGCCTTTCCAAAGCCTACGGTTTTGCGAGTTGGCGGATCGGGTATATGGTAATACCAGAACAATTGCTGGTTTCAGTGAGAAAGATTCAAGATACCATCTTAATTTGTCCGCCCGTAATTTCTCAGTATGCAGCCCTGGGAGCCTTGCAAGTTGGTAGAGGTTACTGCGATAATTATGTAAGGGCGATCGCATCTGTGCGACAACTCGTATTAGACGAACTCAATACTATCCAAAATTTGTGTACGATTTCCCCAGCCGCCGGAGCTTTCTACTTTTTCTTGAAAGTTGATACTGAACTCGATACAATGCAATTAGTCGAACAATTAATTCGCGAATATCACGTAGCAGTGCTTCCCGGTACAACCTTCGGCATGGATAGCGGCTGCTATTTGCGGGTTGCTTACGGTGCTTTGGAGAAAGCAACCGCCACCGCAGGTATTAGGAGATTAGTTAAAGGTTTGAAGACAATTTTAAACAAGTAAAATAGGAACTTCAAAAATGGTTGCCACTAACTTAAAAGCCAATACAAATATTCAAGATACGTCCGCTGCCAAACTGGCAGACTTGCGCGATTTGATGGCAGATTACGACTTAGATTGCTATTACATCCCAGCGGTTGACGAACACTTAAATTTATCAGTTCCAGCAGCTAAGCAGCGGCGGGCTTGGATGTGCGGTTTTACGGGTTCCGCTGGTGATTTGTTGGTTGGCAAAGATTCCGCTTGGTTGTTTGTGGATTCCCGCTATTACGAACAAGCCGAGTTGCAAGTAGATACTGGAATTATTCAAATATCGAAACTCGGCTTAGAAGGAAATTTAACTTTAATTGAAACTTTAGAAAAACTGGCTGTAGAATCGGCAGAAAAATCAAGGAAAATTCGCATGGGTTTTGATCCATTTACCGTAGCGACAGAGCAATATCAAAATTGGGTGAAAAAATTTGCAACTGCCGAGATTGAACTCATACCAATCCGGGAGAATTTGACAGACAAAGTGCGATCGCAAACTCCTTGGCAAACAGCAGAGACTTTACCCGCGATGGATGCAGAGCCCATATTTAGCTTACCTGCATCCCTGACAGGAGAAACCGCAGCCGAAAAATTAGCCAGAGTCAGGGAAGCGATGCAAAAAGCCAATATCGATGTGCTTCCGATTACCAACCTGAATCAAATAGCGTGGCTGTTCAATCTCCGAGGCTCGGATATTCCCCACATTCCCATTTTCATATCCTATGCCATTATCACCACAGATTCAGCGTTTTTGTTTACAAATCCTGAACGAATTTCGCTAGAAATCAAGCAAGAATTGCGGGAGGATGTAACTTTGCTTCCCTACGCAGACTATCCGCATACATTAGAAACTTGCGTAAATTTGCCACATAAAGTTCGGGTACTTTTAGACCCGAAACACAGCACAGCAGGCACGTACCAGTTAATATTAAACCATCAAGAAGCGCAGTTTTACAACATCGAAATAGTTTTTGAGGCACATCCGGTAGAAGGGATGAAAGCTCGTAAAAATCCCGTAGAAATTGAGCAGATGAAATCAGCCAATTTCAAAGCAAGTCGAGCGAAAACTTTGGCTTTAAAGTGGTTGACAGAACAGCTAGAAAATGGTAAGGTAGTGACCGAGTTTGATGTCAAAGAAAGCATCGAAAATTTTTACCAGCAAGAAACAGATTTTCAGACTTTAACTTTTAGAACGATCGCAGGTGCGGGAGCCAATAGCTCGATCGTACATTACGGAACCCCCAGCCCTGAAATAACCTTAAAACCGGGAGAACTGCTGCTGCTTGACTCAGGAGCGCAATATTTAGCAGGTACAACCGACGATACGAGAACAGTAAGTATCGGAGAACCGACGGCGCTACAAATAGAACACTACACAACAGTTTTAATCGCGCACATCAACTGTGCAATGCAGCAATTCCCCAAAGGAACAACGGGAGCGCAATTAGATGCGATCGCCCGTGCGGTATTATGGCAAGAACAGCTAGACTACGGACACGGTACAGGACACGGAGTCGGCGCGTTTTTAGCAGGCCACGAAGGGCCAAACGGCATCAGCAAATCTGTGCAGTATCCCCTGGAAGCCGGAATGGTAACTAGCATCGAACCGGGATATTACGAACCGGGATGGGGCGGAATTCGCATCGAAAATCTCTATGTTGTCAGGGAAATGCCCTCAAAAAACGGTACGGTTTGGTACGGATTTGAATCGCTGACGTATATTCCGTTTGATCGCAAATTAATAAATGTCGATCGGCTGTCAAAGACTCAACTAGCATGGTTGAATAATTATCACGCTGCTGTAGTCGAGAAACTGGAACCCGTACTTGATGCAGCAACAATTGAATGGTTGAAAAAAGCCTGCGCTGCGTTAGGTAAAATGGATGTTACTGTTAGCCAATAAGCCGATCGTACTCTGCGTGCGCGCCGATCCAAAACCACAAAATACCCTGCTCAATCCCTATACCCAAAGCTCGGTAGTCTTGTCCGGCTCTGACTGACCAATACTTGCCGACTTTTTTGAAATGCAGCGATGGATGAGTTGGATCGGCTTTGAGTAATTCGTAACATCGATCGGCTGAAAGCTTTACGGTTTCAGGTAAAGCGTTGTAGCATTCCCAAAATCGACGAGTCGTGTAGTGCATCAAATTTCCCGATAGCGCCCCGCCTCAAAATCTGCGATCGCCTCCTGGGCTAAATCTTCCAACTTACCGCCAGCAATATCTTGTTCTAACTGCTCGTCCCAACGCCGATAATCCAACTCAAAAAACCATTCCAAAAGTTGATGAAACTTATCCGGTGGTAAATCCAGGATAGCGGCTTCAATTTGCTCGATCGTCAACATAGAGCTTGTGATTTGTAGCTAGTTATATCTATCAAAATTATACTAATAAAGCTGGTGACAGGATTTGAACCTGCGACAGGCTGATTACAAATCAGCTACTCTACCAACTGAGTTACACCAGCAGTGAAACTTAATATAGCAAACTTATAGTCATTAGCGCAACCCCCCCAGCCAACTTTTTTTTCAAATTCGCTCAAAACCCGTCCCCGTAAGGACCAAACCGGAATAGTCTGCCCGCTGCCCACAGCCCACTGGCAATTAACTAATCGCAGCGCCAAATCTTAATCGTCTGATCCGCACTGCCGCTGGCGAGCAAATTGCCCGAAGGTGCGATCGCCACCGAGTACACCGTACCCGAATGTCCCTTAAGACTGGTCAACAACTCCCCCGTCTGCAAATTCCAAATATTAATCGTATTATCATCGCACCCGCTAGCCAAAGTCAAACCGTCCCGACTGATAGCAACCGACTCGCCCCGACTCACATAATTTTGCAAAATATGCAGCGCCTCATTCGTTCCTAAATTCGTTACACCCTTTCCCCTCCCAGAATTAGTATTTAAAATCCGCAACAAACTGCCCGTCTGCAAATTCCGCAGCTTAATCGTATAATCATTGCTCACGCTAGCAAGAATCTGACCGTCCGGCGCGATCGCCACAGAATTCACCCCAACATTCAACCCCGAAAGAGTCCGCAGCAACTTGCCACTTTCCACATCCCAAACCTTACTCGTCGCATCCGAACTGCCACTCGCCAATATTTTACCGTCCGGGCTAAAAACCACCGCATTCACATTGTCAGAATGACCCCTCAAAGTCCGCAGCAACTCACCACTCCGCAAATTCCACAGCTTAATCGTATTATCAGCCCCGCCGCAGCTAGCAATTACCAGGCCCTTCGGGTTAATCGCCACCGAATTCACCTCCATAGAATGTCCCGGAAAAGTACACAGCAAATCGCCGCTGTGCAAATTCCAAAACTTAATGGTTTCGTCGGAACTGCCGCTGACCAACATTTTTCCGTCATAGCTAATAGCAACCGAATTTACGCGATCGGAATGTCCCGTCAGAGTGCCAATTAATTCCGTGGTTTCTAAATCCCAAATCTTAATAGTTTTATCCCAACTACCGCTAGCCAAAATTTTGCCGTCAGGGCTAATCGCCAGAGAATTCACAAACGATGAATGTCCCGGCAGCGTATATACACACCGCCATTTCTGATGTTTTAATTTGTGAGCTAATTCCTTCACCCGCTTAGCTGCCGCCTCAGCTTCCTCTCTGCGTTTGAGTTCAGCCTCCTCCAAACGCTGGCGTTCCGCCCTAGCTTTCGCCTCTCGCAGCGCCAGCCGCCGCATCTCTCCCTTATAGACTATGCGCTGCTGCTCCTGAATTTCTTTAAGAGTTTCAATATACGGTTTTGCCCAATCTTTAGAAAACCATTCCTGAGCAAATTCCGCCTCTAAATTAAATAACTGAGGTTCGTGAGTAAAATCGATATTTAAATAATACAAATCCGCTAAAAAAGCCGCCAATAACTTGTGAATAGTCACAATTATTTGCCGAATAATCCGCAAGCTCACCTTTCTATCTTTTCCCTCCGCCTCCAACTGGTGATAAACCTCTTCCCAATTCCAAGGCTGCATCGCCACTAGAGAAACGCTCTGATTGATGACTCCCCAAAAACCAACATGAAAATTAACTTCATAATCGCTGATATCGCTGTAAAGTATAGCTGTCGGTACGGGAGACAACACAGTCTGCAACCGCTCCACATCTATATCAGAAATGGATTTTTTGAAATAGTCTCCGTAAAACTGAACCGGGCACAAATCTCCGTGCGGGGGGTAGTGCTGGTTCAAAAAAGCTCTTAACTTAGCCGGCAGCTCGATATTCAGATTGTGGCGAAACGAATCGGGGCAATCTTCGCTAATTTTTGCGGGAGCAACTAACAGCAGCAATCGGTGCTGCTGTTGCTGCAAAATCTGTTCAGTTTCCTGCCTGCTCAAATTAGAAAACCAGTTGTCCCTGTCCCAAATAGTTTGAATTTCGTTCAGCTTAACTCGAATTGCTTCGGATTGAAACTCCCGCATTAAGTCGCGGCAAAGCCGACTAATTGCCCGCTTATCTCTTACTTCTTGTGCCTTAATTCGATTAGCCCGTTCTTCCTTTACCCTTTCTTCTGCGTCGGCGATCGCGATTAATTCTTGTTCTCTGGCCTGCTGCCGCTGCAAATATCTCACTTGTGCTTTAATCCAGCGGGGGTCTTTTTTGATTTGCTGGTTCAAAGCTGAAGAACCAGAGGGTTCAATTTCTGCATAGCGTTCGTTGACAGCGCTTGCTCCCAATCTTTCTCCCAATTCAGAGGCTACAGGCTTCAACAGTTCAATTAGAGTGTCTGAGACTGGGCGGGGTAAGGACATACCAGTTAAAACTTTTTCTTAGTTAAGGGCGATCGCGCGAGTCAATCGATTTTAGATTTTAGATTTTAGACTTTAGACTTTAGATTAAAGAATTGAAGCATTGACCCCACGGATAAATTCGGGGGCAAGTTTATCGGATACAGGTTTTTTATTTCTGGACGGATGAATCCGGCGGCTTGTATCCTGGATGCTTTCGGTCAGGCATATCTCGATGAGGTGGGGATCTTGGCATGAGCCCTACATTTGGGCGATCGGTCAACGTATCTGTAAGGCGTATCGTGCAGCCGCGCCAGCTTAGCACCTTAACTTAATAATATTTATTTATACACTTTACATTTTACCCCGAATCTGACTATAAAACACCGACGGAAAAGACTTCAGGATATGCGATCGACCCTGAGTTCCCCCAATTTGTTTTTTTTGTTGCTTTTTGACTCGCTCTTGTCTATAATCGTACTTCACAACCATAATTACGGTATTCCTACCTAAGAACCGTACTTTCTCTAGAGGAACAAATATAATGAGTCCGTGGCAACGCCTAACTCAACACCTTCACTGGCCGCAACAGCCACCAGCCAGCACAAATCAATCATTTACGGCGCTGAAAAGATTTGTGTCGCTATTTTTAGTGGGAATAACTTTAAGTCTAGCCGTTGCATCCTGCGGCCAGGGAACCACCAACAACCCCGCAGCCAGTCCCGGCAGCAGTCCAGGCGGTGCTAGCCCAGCAGCCAACAAAGGCAACGTAGAATTAACCCTAGTATCCTTCGCCGTCACCAAAGCCGCCCACGAAGCGATAATTCCCAAATTCGTAGAACAATGGCAAAAAGAAAAAGGCCAAACCGTCACCTTCAACCAAAGCTACGGCGGTTCCGGTTCCCAAACTCGCGCCGTAATTGACGGTTTAGAAGCAGACATCGTACACCTAGCCCTCGCCCTCGACACCGCAAAAATCGAAAAAGCCGGACTCATTGAACCTGGGTGGGAAAAAGAAGTCCCCAACGAAGGCATAGTCAGCAAATCCGTAGGAGCAATAGTCACCCGCGAAGGCAATCCCAAAGGCATCAAAACCTGGGAAGATTTAAGCAAAGACGGAGTAAAAGTGATTACTGCCGATCCCAAAACATCAGGCGTTGCCCGCTGGAATTTCCTCGCACTCTGGGGTTCGGTTGTTAAAACCGGAGGAGACGAAACCAAAGCATTAGACTTTACTAGCAAAGTTTACAAAAACGTCCCCATCTTGACTAAAGATGCCCGCGAAGCCACTGATGTATTTTTCAAACAAGGGCAAGGCGACGCCTTAATTAACTACGAAAACGAGATTCTTCTGGCAGGTGAGAAAGGCGAAAAACCGACTTATACTATTCCCGAAGTCAATGTTTCGATCGACAATCCCATTGCCGTTGTCGATAAAAACGTTGATAAACACGGTACTCGCGAAGTCGCCGAAGCATTTGTCAAGTTTCTCTACACCCCTGAAGCTCAGCGAGAATTTGCCAAAGTAGGCTTCCGCCCCGTAGATGCGACAGTAGCGGCGGAACCAGAATTTGTCAAAAAATATGCGCCCATCAAAACCCTATTTACAGCTCAAGACTTAGGAGGCTGGGGAGATATTCAGAAGAAATTCTTCGATGACGGAGCTGTTTTTGACAAAATTCAAGGTTCAATTAAACAGTAGTGGCCGGGGCGGGTTTACGAGATGATTGGTTTTAGGCAATTATTATTGGTAAAACCCGTATCTGGTAGGGTGCGTCGCTGCTATAGCGATCCTAAATCATTGGTGAATTTCTTACTCCCTCCCTGCGAGTTCGGGGAGGGCTGGGGTGGGGTAAAAAATTTACGACTCCTGCAAGGATTGCTATAAATATTCGATCGCGCCTTGTAGATTGTAGGATGGATCCGCACCCTACATTTATCTAATCGGCCGGGGCGGGTTTACGAGATGATTGGTTTTAGGCAATTATTATTGGTAAAACCCGCCCCTACAGCAATTATTCTTTCCAACTCAAAACTATTCACTTATGGCTGGATCATCTGCAATCAGTAACCGTCAATCTCCGATCGAAAATATCAAAAAGGGGCTGGGCAAAATAACATTACCTTGGGGAATCACCCTAGGCTACCTCAGCTTAATGCTATTCCTCCCAGTTACAGCAATGCTGCTGAAAGCCAGCACAGCAAACCCCGCCGAATTTTGGGCAATTGCCACCACTCCCATCGCCATTTCCGCCTACGATGTCACCTTCTTTACGGCATTAATTGCGGCATTAATTAACGGAGTATTCGGCACATTAATTGCCTGGGTATTAGTCCGCTACGACTTTCCCTTAAAACGAATTGTAGATGCAGTCGTCGATTTACCTTTTGCACTGCCCACCTCCGTTGCCGGTTTAACTCTCGCCACAGTTTACAGCGATAACGGCTGGATTGGTTCGCTTTTTGCACCTTTGGGAATCAAGATATCGTTTACTCGATTGGGCGTAGGTATAGCGATGATCTTTATTTCCTTGCCATTTATAGTTAGAACCGTACAGCCAGTTTTAAACGAGATGGAAAAAGATATCGAAGAAGCAGCTTGGTGCTTAGGTGCTTCTCAATTTGAAACCTTCTGGCGAGTAGTTTTGCCGCCGCTATTTCCGTCTATTTTAACCGGAGTAGCACTCGGCTTTTCGCGAGCGGTTGGCGAGTACGGATCTACTGTAATTGTAGCTTCTAACATACCGTTCAAAGATTTAATCGCCCCGGTTTTAATTTTCCAACGGTTGGAACAGTACGACTATGCAGGAGCAACAGTTATCGGCACTGTCATGTTAGCTATTTCCCTGGCAATGCTGTTCGCCATTAATCTTTTACAAGCATGGAGAAGACGCTATGACGGCTAATATCAATTCACCCGCTGGTTACAAATTTCCGCCCGCAGGTTCTAGTCGGAGTCAGGAAAAAGCTTGGGTAAAACCAACTTTAATCGGAATTGCGATCGGCTATCTCGCTCTTGTCTTATTTATCCCCACACTCAACGTTTTTTACCAAGCTTTCCGAAAGGGATTTGAGCCATTTTTTTCTAACTTAACCTCCCCAGATTTTCTGCACGCAGCGCAACTAACCCTGGTAATTTCTCTGATAGTTGTGCCTGTAAATACAGTATTCGGTTTGTGTGCAGCCTGGGTAATTGGTCGCAACAAATTTCCGGGTCGGACGCTATTAATCAGCCTTTTAGACGTGCCTTTTGCCATCTCTCCCGTAGTTGCAGGTTTAATGATTGTACTGCTTTACGGTCGGCTGGGATGGTTCGGACCGTGGCTGGAGGGGGCCAATATTAAGGTTATTTTTGCCTTCCCTGGGATGGTGCTAGCTACTGCTTTTGTTACCTTGCCTTTTGTGGCCCGCGAAGTAATTCCTGTTTTAGAAGAAGTAGGAACAGATCAAGAAGAGGCGGCGAAAACTTTGGGAGCAAATGACTGGCAAATTTTCTGGAATGTCACCCTTCCCAGTATTCGCTGGGGATTGCTTTACGGAGTAATTTTGACCAATGCTAGAGCAATGGGAGAATTTGGAGCCGTCTCTGTGGTGTCGGGAAATATTGCTAAGAAAACGCAAACTTTGCCTTTGTTTGTAGAGGATGCTTACAAGCAGTACGCGACGCAAGCGGCATTTTCGGCGGCGGTAGTTCTCGGTCTTTTAGCAGTTGTTACCCTCGTGCTTAAGGAGATTTTAGAACGCAAAACTAGGATAAAAGAAGTTGAAGAATAGTCATTAGTCATTAGTCATTAGTCATTAGTCATTAGTCATTAGTCATTAGTCATTAGTCATTAGTCATTAGTCAT
>NZ_JAUBPT010000330.1:0-2095 GCF_036700905.1 Microcoleus sp. S13_C3
TCTCCCCCTCTCCCCCTCTCCCCCTCTCCCTTTATCAAAAACTATTTTTTCCTTCCCCTTGCTCTCGGCTTCCTGTAAAGTAAATAATTGTAAAGAAATATGAGTTTTCTCTTATCCTCTGGTTAAGACCGCCAGCTAGCATTCACAATTAAGACCCGGATTATAAGTTCCTATGTCACAGCTTTTCCCGCGAAAATTTCTAGCCTCTGTTGCCGCATTTTTTCTGGCTTTGTCCGTGTGGACGATCGCACCTGCGGCCCACGCTTTCAATAATCCCGATTTGTTGCCGTCAACTCAGACGCCGATCATTGACTTAGCTAAAGCCCTTACGGATATTGAAGAACAAAGTTTGGCAAAAAATTTAAAGGCATTTGAAGCCGAAACCGGCTGGAAACTGCGAGTGCTGACTCAGTACGATCGCACGCCTGGTTTGGCTGTCAAAAGCTATTGGGGGCTAGATGAAAAGAGTGTGTTGCTAGTTGCTGACCCCCGAGGGGGCAATTTGCTTAATTTTAATGTGGGCGACTCGCTGTATCCACTGCTGCCGCGCACTTTTTGGGTGGAACTGCAAACCCGCTACGGTAATCAATTTTTTGTGCGGGACAATGGGGAAGATCGAGCGATTATTGAATCTTTGGAGTCGATACAAGGCTGTTTGCGTGAGGGCGGATGCCGCGTGGTTCCCGGTTTGCCGAGGGAACAGTGGGTTCTGACGTTAATTACGTCGGTGGTTGGCGGCGTCATCTGCGGGTTTGCCGCTCAGCCTCGGAAGCCGGGACAGGTTGTGGCTTGGCAGTGGGCGCTGATTTTTTCGCCGCTGTGGGGCATTCTGTTTTTCGCTTTCGGACTTGGGCCAGTGGTGACTCGGACTTCTGACTGGTTGCCTGTGGTTCGGAATGTGGCCGGTTTTGCGATCGGAGTTTTGGTGGCATTCCTGACTCCGGTGTTGGGCAAATCTTCTTCGTCGTCGGAAACTTAGTTTTTTATGAGTCATTAGTCATCAGTCATTAGTCATCAGTCTTAGAAACCGGGTTTTTTAGCGAATCTGCGGGCTGCAACGAGGTTTCTCGGCCCCCTGTGCAAGTTTTGAGATAATTTGTTGACTGCCAAAATGACCGAAAAATCCGCTCCTGACAAATAACTAATGACTGATGACTCATGACTAATGACTAAAAGCTGGTAAGCTGATACCTGACAACTCACAGGCGACAGCTATCCAACAAATGGAATGGCACGTAAGCGATGCCCAGAGTCTGGGATTAATCGATAACGAAATTGGCGACCACGGTTTTTCAGCGGCGGAGTACGAAATAGTCCGCCGCGTGATTTATGCGACTGCTGATTTTGAGTACAAGTCTTTAATTAGTTTTTCCGATCAGGCTTTGCAGGCTGGGGCGGCGGCTTTGGCTGCTCGGACTACGATCGTAGTAGATGTGCCGATGGTGCAGGTGGGCATTACGCCCCTAATCCAAAATACCTTTGCGAATCCGGTTTATTGTTCGATGGAGGCTTTGACGCGCCCCCAAAAGGAAAGGACGCGGGCTGCTTGGGGGATTGAAACTTTGGCAAGACGCTATCCTGAGGGGATTTTTGTGGTGGGCCAGGCTCAAACTGCTTTGTCGGCGATCGTAGATTTGATTGAATCTGAGGAAATTCGGCCGGCTTTGGTGATTGGGACGCCTTCTGGGTTTGTAGGGGTGGACGTGGCTAAGTCGCGACTGCACGATTCGATGATTCCTCACATTCGGATTGAGGGCCGCAAGGGCTCTGCGGTGGTAGCTGTGGCTATTGTTAACGGGCTGGTGGATTTGGCTTGGCAAGCTTACGGCCAAGAGGGGAACAGTTGATGATTTTGTGTGCTGCTGACGCGGATGGGTGGGTGTAAAAAATCGGGTGGTAAGAAAGTGGCTAAATCTGTCTCTGAGCAAGGCTTTGATTGCCGCTTTCAGGCATCAATAAGTCCCTAATTGAAGAGCTAGTCCCTAGGTAGCGAATAAATAGACAAAATAGTACACTTGTAGACAAATATGCGGTGTACCATTTTGTTTAAGCTCGCGCGTTTTCGCAAAAAAGCTGGGATTGTCAGTAAAAACAC
>NZ_JAUBPT010000331.1:0-2048 GCF_036700905.1 Microcoleus sp. S13_C3
ACAATTATGAGTTAGCTCTAGGGGATTAAATTTAAAACCTCTAATTATAACATATATTTTTTTTGCAAGAGGTCTAAACTAGAGAACTTACGCAAGTGTCACAATTAGTAAGGTGCGTCAGAGCCAAAACCCTGCATCATCCGTCCATCAATCGGTCTGACGCACCCTACAAGTCAATTGGATCGTGACACTTGCGTAATTGCTAAACTAATTATCCGAACCTAAAATCAATCCCGATCGCGCCGGCAGCATCAATTCTAAATGCCGAGTTTCCCCGTCACCTTTCCAAACAAACTCGCCTTTACCGAACAGCAATTTATCGTGAGGAGATTTCAGATTAGCTGGCTCAAAGCTAATATTAGCTTCTTCGGTCGCGACATTGACAGCAACAACTATTTCCTCATCCCCCAAAATTCGGGCAAAAACGTAAACCGTTCCCTCAGCAAACAGAACTTGGTACGAACCAGTGCGGAGGGCAGCGTATTTGTGCCGCAAACCTATCAACTGCTTGTGATAATCTAAAACATCAAGTTCCCAGTGACCTTGTAAGGGAAAACTGCGGCGAGAATCGGGATCGAGAGCACCGGGCAAACCAACTTCATCGCCGTAGTAAATGCTAGGAGCTCCGGGAAAAGTTAACAGCAGCAAAGTTGCAAGTTCAACACTAGCTTTATCGCCTCCTGCAATTGTTAACAACCTCGCAGTATCGTGACTGGCCAACAAATTAAGTTGAGTTAGCTGTATTGGCCACGGGTACAGTTCCAACACCTGCTGAATTTTGTCGCCGTACTCTTTAGCAAAAAGTGGCGGATAGGGATGGTAAGCACGGCCTTCAATTTGAGTTAAATCTACCCTGTCCCCCGCTGCAAAAGCAATAGTCGGTGCAGCAAAAAGATAATTCATTACCCCGTCAAATTGAGTGCCGTCGAGCCATTCTCTCGCATCTTCCCAAACTTCGCCCACAATGTAAGCTTCGGGATTAACTGCTTTAACTCGATCGCGAAATTCCTGCCAAAATCCCGGGGTTTTAATTTCAAAAGGAACGTCCAGCCGCCAGCCATCGACGCCAAATTTAATCCAATATTCGGCGATTTCCATGATGTATTCTCGCACTTCTGGATTGTCGTGATTGAATACAGGAAGGGCTCGATTCCCATCCCAACCGGCATAATTAGCAGGAAAATTGCCGTCGTAAGCAGATAACGGCCAGCCTTCAATTTTAAACCAATCGAGCCAAGGAGAACCGGGGCCGTTTTCGAGGATGTCGTGGAAGAAGAAAAAGCCGCGGCTGGCGTGGTTGAATACGCCGTCGAGGACAACTTTGATGTTGCGATCGTGGGCGGCGTCTAGAAGCTCTTTAAAAGCCGGATTGCCACCCAACATCGGATCGACTTGATAGTAGTCGTGGGTGTGGTAGCGGTGATTGCTGGCCGACTGAAATATGGGGGTGAAGTAAATTGCGTTAATGCCTAAGTCTTGCAAGTAGTCTAGCTGTTCCATCACGCCCCACAAGTCGCCGCCTTTGTAGCCTTGCAGGGTGGGGATTGCGTGCCATTCTTCCCACATGAAGTTTTGCAGCATGCGTTTGCGGGGCTGTTTGCTTTTGGCGAAGCGATCGGGGAATATTTGGTAGAATACGGCGTTTTTAACCCAGTCTGGCGTTTGAATTTGCATACACTTTTTTTAGCTTTTAGGGGTTAGGCTACAGTAGCAGATGTTTGTTGCGGATCTAGCTTTTGGTAGAGAATAGACATTTTCGGCCATTTTGTCGATCGACAAATTGTAAAATATTACACAAATTTGCAGTCAATCTAAGATTGAAAACTGACTCTACCTAGAAATTTATCGTCCCGGCGGGCGGCGCTTCCTGAGTGCTGTGGAGTCGCACAAACTCTGATAACAGGAACGCCAGCAAAAAGAACTGGATCAAATTCAAGCAGAACCCGATCGCACTTTGAGCCCATACAGAGCGTCAATCGATTTTAGATTTTAGATTTTAGATTTTAGATTTTAGAATTGAAGCATTGACCCCACGGATAAATTCGGGG
>NZ_JAUBPT010000332.1:0-2037 GCF_036700905.1 Microcoleus sp. S13_C3
AGTTGGCAGTTGGCAGTTGGCAGTTGGCAGTTGGCAGTTGGCAGTTGGCAGTTGGCAGTTGGCAGTTGGCAGTTGACGGTGGTGAGCTTTCCAGCCAACAGTCAACAGTCAACAGTCAACAGTCAACAGTCAACAATGCCCAATGCCCCATGCCCCATGCCCCATGCCCCATGCCCCATGCCCCATGCCCATGCCCAATGCCCCATGCCCCATGCCCGCTGACTCTTACATCATCATTGTCAGTAGCCCTTGCTGACCGAGAATCATTTCTCGCAGCAAGCTACAGATACCAACCCAAATAATCGGCGTAATGTCCACCCCGCCGATCGGCGGTACAATCTTTCTAGTTACGGCTAAAAAAGGTTCCGTCGGCCAAGCAATCAGACTCAACGGCAACTTGCTCAGGTTCACCTCGGGATACCAAGTCAGAACGATCCGAAAAATAAACAGCAAAGTCATCACGACTAGGACAGAGCCCAGAATCCAACTTGCAACGGTAATACCAGTCATGGGTCTTATCTCGAAATTTTAAGTTTTGTTAAGTCAGCCCTTCAGAATTTTAACCGTTTCACAGGTGCGATCGAAAGTATAAAATTAATAAAAATCAAATTGTTGTAACAAAGGCTTTGAATCTATGACTCCTTCTCTCGCGAACTTTTTGTACAGCCTGCTGGTGGGCGTGACAGTGGTAGTGATTCCAGCAACGATAGCCCTGATCTTCATCAGCCAAAAAGACAAAATCAAGCGCACCTAAAAAGTCAGCGGGTTTCTAAGTCCGGCGCTGCAAGTCAATTGTGGGCTACACGTCGGGCATTTCCCCGATCCGAGAAACCTCGGCTGCCAGCAACTGTCAAGGCAAAACCTTCAGTTGACTGCCAAGCTGAGGTTTTTTCCCGTTAAACTCATTATTATACTCACTTCCCAAGCTGAAACCCTGACCGGACGCTGCCCCAGAAAGCACAGTCGGGCTGACAGACTTAATGATAGATGTAAAATCTAACTCGCTAACATAGGAAAGACATAGGAGATAGGCTAATGGTCAATTTAGGATTGAACTGGAGCAGCCTGTTAGGGATTATCCTAGCAGTAGCAGGGGCAGGACTGTATTTTCTGCGATCGTGGCGTCCCAAACTAGCCCGAGACCACGATATTTTTTTTGCAGCAGTCGGCTTGCTGTGCGGCGGTATTCTGTTATTTCAGGGGTGGCGGCTTGACCCAATTCTGGCATTCGGTCAATTTCTGCTCACCGGTTCCGCCATATTTTTTGCAGCAGAAAGCATTAAGCTGCGAGGAGCGACCACAGCCCAAGCCAAAAGTCGCGCCCAATACGTAGATGAAGAGCGACCGGTCAGCAACGCCTACGGTTACGACGGCTATGATTCCGAAATGGAACAGCTAGAACCAGAGGAAGACTATCCGCCGCGTCCCCGCATCAGAGGCAGCCAAGACTACCGTTCCTCTCGTGAAGCCTACGACGACGAACCCCGCCGCCGCCCCTCGAATCGCAACGGCAGCGTTAACACCGGACGGCCCGACTCGCCCGATCGAGCCTCGCGCAAACGTCCCTCTCGCCCAGAAGCCCCGCCTGCCCAAGAGTCGGACAACTGGGACGTTTCAGACAACCCCGAAGAAAGACCGACCCGCAGCCGCAGCAGTCGCCCCCCTGCTTCGGAAAACCGCAGTTCCGATACGCCGCCGAGAACCAAAAAACCCCGTCCTACGGAATCATCGAGGTCTCGCCCCAGCAACCGCGACGTGGAAGCACCGCCGTCAGACTACGTGGAGTATCGACCTGTAGAATACCCGGAAGACCAACCGGATAATTCCCCCAGTTTCGACAAATAGGCAAACACTAAGTAGATGGGTGAAACTAAACTTTTCTCGTACCCGCAGGCAAAAAAATAAGTGGCGTTTATTGAGGCCCATCTACTTATTATTCAGATATTAAAGTGATTAAAAAGACTAGACCTCTTGCAAAAATAATTAGGACGGGCTCTTCGGCCCATCCCACAAGAAAAAATAACTCTTGTGGGATGG
>NZ_JAUBPT010000026.1:0-61702 GCF_036700905.1 Microcoleus sp. S13_C3
CGCAGTGAGTTGGAAACTCTCATGCTGCGTTCTCAGGGGAGGGGAGAGCGGCGACGCTCGAACCTTACCCGACGAGGAGGACGCGGCGACGTGTTCCTCCTTACCCGACAAATCTACGGCTGGAGTGGATGGGATTAAATCCCTAACGCCTAAGCAGCGCCTAGAACTGGTGGCAACACTAAATTTAGGTACAAAAGCCAGAGCCACACGAAGGGTAATGATTCCAAAACCCGGAAAGGCTGAAAAACGTCCCCTCGGAATTCCCACAATGTATGACAGAGCGCTTCAAGGTCTGGTTAAACAGGCTTTGGAACCAGAGTGGGAAGCAAGGTTTGAAGCCAATTCCTACGGCTTTAGACCGGGAAAGTCATGTCATGATGCAATGGAAGCAATATTCCAAAGTATCTGCAAGAAGCCTAAATACGTGTTAGATGCGGACATAGCAAAATGCTTCGACCAAATCAATCACGAGCGATTGCTAGAAAAATTAAATACCTTCTCAGGCATACGCCGCCAAGTCAAATCTTGGTTAAAAGCAGGATACCTACTAAATCGGCAATGGGAACCAACCCATGCAGGAACGCCTCAAGGCGGAGTTATTTCCCCACTTTTGGCTAACATCGCCCTGCATGGATTGGAAACAGCAATAAGAAGCTGTATAAAGACCAACGCTAACACAAAATACAATTTAGGGGTAATTCGCTACGCAGATGACTTTGTAATCCTTCACAAAGATTACGAAGTCTTGATGCGTTGTAAGCAAGCTGCGGAAAACTTTTTGCGTGACATTGGACTTGAGTTAAGACCCGAAAAAACCCGAATCGCCCATAGCTTGGAAAATATGGGTGAGGAAAAGCCAGGATTCAAATTTCTTGGTTTCAATGTACGCCAATACAAACTAGGCAAGCATCAGAGTAAACAAGGGTTCAAGACTCTCATCAAACCTCAGAAAGAAAAGATACAGGCTCACCACCAAAAGTTGGCTAACATCATTAGAGAAATGACAGCTTGTAATCAAGGACAACTAATTGGAAAATTAAACCCAATTATCCGAGGCTGGTCAAACTATTACAGCACAGCGGTGAGTAAAGAGACATTCAAGTCAATTGACAATCTTTTGTACTGGAATCTTAGAAACTGGGGAAAAACTCGACATAGCAATAAAAGCGAAAAATGGGTATACAAGAGGTATTGGCAAAGAATCCAAGAAGGAGACTATAATGCCATGACCTTTGCGACCAATCAAAACGGGAAAAATCCCGTCAGGTTACTAAGCCATGCCGAAACACCTATAGTTAGGCATAGTAAAGTTAAAAGCTCATCAAGCCCATTCGACGGTGACTTAATCTATTGGAGTACGCGCCTTGGGGAGCATCCCGAAGTGGATGCAACGAGAGCCAAGCTCTTGAAGCAACAAAGCGGAAGGTGCGCCTATTGTCGCCTTAACTTTATGGATGGAGACTTGTTGGAAATCGACCACAAAATACCTAAAAGCCTGGGAGGTAAGGACTCCCTGAACAACTACCAACTACTTCATCGCCATTGCCATGACAAGAAAACTGCAAATGATGGCAGTCTGGAGAAGCCCCAATGTCAAGGATAGGTTAAATGAGGAGCGGAATGAGGTGAAAGTCTCACGTTCCGTTCTGGAGAGCAGCGGCTCTCGTAAGGGAGTCGCTGACTTTAATCGCTCTCCTGTTAACGCCTGCCATCTCGTCTGTTACCTACCTGAACTGCGAGACAATCCCGATTATTGCTCGCAAAAGAAAACGTTACCTCAACTCAAGAAAACACATCCTTGGTATAGCGAAATATATTCGCAAGTCCTTCAGGATGTAGTTAAGCGAGTTAAGACAACATTTGACCGTTTCCTAAAAGGTGATAGCAGCGGAAAACGCAGCGGAAAACCTCGATTCAAAGCTCGCAGCCGCTATCGCACCTTTACTTATCCGCAAATGAAAGAGGGATGCTTACAGGGCAACTTGATTAACTTGCCGATGTTTGGGAAAGTTAAAGTTGTCTTGCACCGTCCTATCCCTGACGGGTTCAAAATCAAAACCGCATCTGTCACCAAGAAAGCTGATGGTTATTACCTTACGCTCTCCCTAGAAGACAAGACAGTTCCAGAGATAAAGCCAGACTTTAATCCTCGCTCGATAACAGGTATTGACGTGGGATTGAAGGATTTTTTGACAACATCTGAAGGCGAAACAGTCGCCCCGCCCCAATATTACCGTAAAGAACAAAAATGCTTGCGAACTATTCAAAAGCGAGTGTCACGTCGCAAAAAGGGGAGCAATAGCAGGCTTAAAGCTATTAAGCAACTGGGCAGACAACACAAGAAGGTTGCAGATAAAAGAAAAGATTTCCACTTCAAGACAGCTAATGGGCTGCTGTCAAAATATGACGTAATTGCACACGAGGATTTAAACATCAAAGGTCTAGCTCGTACAAGGTTGGCTAAATCTGTGTTGGACGCTGGGTGGTCAAGTTTTCTGTCGATACTGACAAACAAAGCCGAAAACGCGGGTTTGTTGGTTGTCCCAGTAAGTGCCCATAATACTTCACAAGATTGTTCTAATTGCGGCGAGAAAGTACCAAAAAAGCTGCATATTCGTTGGCATGACTGTCCTCACTGTGGGTGCAGTCTAGACCGTGACCATAATGCCGCAATAGTAATCAAAAATAGAGCGGTGGGGCAACCCGTTCTTAAAGCTCAGTTAATGTCCTATGCAATAGCAGGAGTCACTGAGAAGCCTACACCAATGGTGACAGCTTGTGTTGGTGTAGGAGTTGTCACTACCCTAAATCCAGCGTATAGTGGGAATCTGGTCTTTGCCAGACACGAGACTTTTCATCCCCAGTTTGGCTGGCTCAAAAAGGGTTTTGATGCAGCCACACAAGATCCAGAAGTATTAGTCCATGAGTTTTATTCCCCGCTTCTCATATAGTCACGATCTGGTGAGGCATTTGGGAGTCATCGAGGGTGCGCGGGCTGTCATCGAGGTGTTACCGCTGCCACCCGATACCACTCTACGCCTGCGCCACGATGCTTTGCAAAGAAGTACGCGCAGCTCGACTCAAATTGAGGGTAATCCCTTGGATGAAGCGGCGGTGCGACGGGCGATAGCGAGGAGCGATCGCACGGGAAGTGATGCCGAACAAGAAGTCCGCAATTATTGGCGGGCGCTTGACCGCGTTGAGGAATTTACCGAAGCACAAACCCCGATTACAGAAGCATTTATCAAAGAACTACACCGCATTGTCATCGTGCGCGGTCGCGGACGGCGGGGTAGCAAAAGCGAGTATCGCATCACAGAATGTCCGGTGGTGGATACAGTCACGCGGGCGATCGATTACGGGCCACCTGAACCGCGGGACGTACCTGTGCTGATGGGGGAATTAGTCGATTGGCTATCTTCAACAGCCGCCGCCGAATTGTCAGCCCCTATCCGTGCGGCTATCCTCACCCACCGCTTTCTCAGCATCCACCCATTTAATGACGGGAACGGTCGCACGGGACGGCTGTTGGCTACTGCTGAACTGTGGCGTTCCGGCTACCGAATGCGGGGGTTTTTCTCGTTTGACGAGTATTTTAATGCCGATCGCGATCGCTATTACCGTTCGTTGCAGATGGGGCTGCCGGTGAACTTCTACGAAGGTCGTCACGACCCTGACCACACGCCCTGGTTGCTTTATTTTGTTGAGACGATGGCCCGTGCGGCCGATGAACTGCAACTCAAAGCCAAATCTCTCTATCAAGGTGCTGCTCCTGACGCACCCCCCTGGGAAGAACTGTCGCGTCGCTCTCAACAGCTCCTCACCCGACTTTTGGCAAGGGTTTTGGATGGAGTGGAAAATCCCTTTGCGATCGGCGTTTCAGATATTGCATCTTGGTTTGGGATTTCGGACAAGACTGCCCGCGAATGGCTGCAAGAGTGGACTGAAGGTGGTTTGATCTATCCGGTTTTGGTGGGTTCTGGGGCAAGAGTCCGCAGTTACGCACTAGCTGAGGAGTGGATCTCTGCTTGCTTCAAAATAAGGGAATCGCTTTCGGAAAATAGCGGAAGTTAATTTGGGCATTTTGCCCCTAATTCCAGGTAGTCGTTACGAATTTGCAAGGGTTTTAGCTGTTATGACCCAAAAAATAACGGAAGTAGGTTCGGAAAAATAACGCCTATTTAACCGGTGGTCGGCGGTGCGATCGCGAATGGCTGTAATGATATTAGGACTTACGCATTGACAAAAAGCATTATCTATGTACTCTCGGCCATAGCATCACTCTGAAGGTTCGCAAAAATATGCTCACGTATAACTAAAGTGAACAGATTTCTTTGTACTTGATACCAATTACCAATTATCTTTTCAGAGCGCATCAACTCCAATTTAACAAATGCTTGAAGTGAACAAAATATATGAGTTTTGATTGCATTGGTATTTCTCACCATGAAACGACAAATTCCACAAACTTGTTTGATTGCTCTGTGAAAGTTTTCAATGCCCCAATGAGTATCATGAATCGTCACAAATTGACTTCTAGTTGTTTCTCCGAGTTCTTCCGAGTTTGGTAAATATAAAATATAGTGTCTAGAGTCATCTTTTTTGAACACTTTCCTAAACAATTTTATAAATCCAAATTCTTTCTTCGGAGTGATTGTTCCTTCATCTGAAACCTCCACAATCTCTACTGCACAATACTTTTGAGGTTCACTGGAGACAGTTCTATTCTTTTTAACTGCGAATAAAAAACCCAATTTCTGGTTTCTGAGAAATTTTAAATTTTCTACTCCTGAATACCAACTATCACCCGTCACTATTTTTGGTTTCACCCCCCAATTCATGATTTCCGTCATCATTTCTCTAAAATATTCATTTTTTGTTTTGCCCTCTTCTCGATCATATATTCTATAATTGATCGGGACTGAATTACCATTGATGTCACTATAATACAGGGTGATTAAGTTTAAGCCTATCATCGTTTTATGGTATTTGCCAGACCAAAAACGACCGATTAGTTTTGTGATTTTGGGGTCGCTATAAGGTTTTTCTATTACTGTATCATCAATACTCAGTATTCCTCCTTCTAAGGTGATAATATTCTGAGCTGTCTCGAATAAATCTTTCGGTTCATATCTTTCTCTTAATAAAAATCGATTGATAGAATCATGGGAAACATCTCCCAATATTTCTGCTAACCTATTACACCCCCCAAACTTTGGTTCTAAGAGCAAAAATAAAATATACTTTTCGGCGTTGCATTGTGCTGTCGAGGGTTTGGTAGTTTTTCTCATTGTCAAATACCTGGAAAGTAGACCACTCATATTTATCAATGCACTATTTTGTGATTTTGTCAATGCGTAAGTCCTAGATATGATGGCGGAATGGCAATCAATACTGCTCGGTTAAGCAATTTCGTGGGTATGATATGTCAGGTGACTCAGTTGCTAGTAAGTTACAACCCCAGAACGATGAATACGGTGGAGGAACTCCAACAAGTCGATCGGCAAACAACCCGCTCGCGTCAAAAAACGGCACGTCGCCCAGTGGCAAAAAAGCGCGATCGCCCGATCGACTCAGCAGTCTGCTCCCTTATCAAATAGCACTCAAGCATATAAAATAGAAATTGACTGGCGGACAATGTGATTCAGGGTGAATAATTCGCTAATTGAGACCAGCCCGCGTGGCTGGGGGTGATAGAAGTCCCTGAAACGCTGGAAATTAGCGCTTCGCTTCGGGCGATCGTTAAATGTTCTTCTTTGAAGAGACGATCGCCAACGCGATTGATGAGGCAAATCAGTCGATCGGACTCAGCCAGCGGGCTGGCAATAGGAGACCTATCTTATTTTTACACAAGAGGGTTAACCCTAGATTCTATCTAGGTTAGGCATCACGCACTCATACAAAAAAGAAAAGGCTTTCAGGCTCCTCACACGTCACAGAGAAAGGCTCAAATCCTTAAAAATTGGTTTCGGCGCCTAATACCTATTGGTTTCATGCGCCGTTATCACCCAGCTTGAATAATTTTTATTTCCAAAAAACCTAATGTCACAAGTAACAACTCCCAACAATTCGACTGCACCTTCTTCCCCAATCCTGCCCTCCCCCCCCGTTGCTGTGGGCGGTATGGATATCCAAGGCGTCGAAACACCCCCCTCACCCATCGGTGATGGTACTTCTACACCGCCATCATCGAGTGGTGATGGTACTTCTACACCCCCCTCACCCATCGGTGATGGTACTTCTACACCGCCATCATCAAGCGGTGATGGTACTTCTACACCCCCCTCACCCATCGGTGATGGTACTTCTACACCGCCATCATCAAGCGGTGATGGTACTTCTACACCCCCCTCACCCATCGGTGATGGTACTTCTACACCCCCCTCACCCATCGGTGATGGTACTTCTACACCGCCATCATCCCCAGTAACAACTCCCAACAACTCAACAGCGCCTTCTTCTCCAATCTTGCCACCCTCCCCAAGTAATGGTTCTTCTACTGAGTCAATACCACCAGTAACAATCCCCAACAACTCAACAGCGACTGCTTCTCCAATCCTGTCACCATCTCCAAGTTCAAGCCCAACTCTCATTACCACCCAAGTCAGCTTACTCAATTTAGACCCAGAGTGTCCAGAACTCCCAGAACCGCCAACAGTTATATTTCAGCCACCAGTGCAACCGCCAAAAGTTACTAGCGACGGGCGCATCACGATTATTGGCGATAATGGTCGCAGTTTTCCCAACAGTGGGGTTAACGATGACATTTTAATCTTTGATGGAGGAAGCAACGATCTTATTTTTGGCGGCAACGGCAATAACTTAATCTGGGGTGAGTTCGGTGCAAATACCTTAATTGGTGGCAGTGGCGATGACACGATCTATGGTGGTGTCATAGATTTATTGAAGCGCAATCAGAATCAACCTTTGTCTGCCCAAATGCAGAATCAACCTGCATTAATCTTTGGTGGTAGTGGCAACGATCTACTGTTTGGGATGGAACAAAACGATACCATCATTGGCGATAATGGCAACGATCTCGCTTATGGGGGTAAAGGAGATGACTTGATCTATGGCGAAAAAGGGCCCGATACTCTTTATGGTGGTCAAGGTCAAGATACGATTATCGGTGATTACGGCGATCGAAATACTACGGATACAAATGATCGGGGAGATTTGCTCTTTGGCAATCGTGGGGATGATGTGATCGCCGGTGGCATTGGCAACGATACTATTTATGCCGGAAAGGATAATGATATCGTTTTGGGTGGCAAAGATAATGACTTGCTCTGGGGCGAAATTGGTAATGATACCCTTGTAGGTGGTGAGGGCGATGATACTGTATACGGTGGTACTAGAGATCCGAACAATCTAGATTCTCAAGGGCGTGACTTGCTATTTGGAGGGTCTGGAAATGACTTGCTCTTTGCCAATGAAGGTGAGGATTCGCTTTCGGGAGGTGAAGGTAATGATACATTATACGGGGGTAAGGGTAATGATATCGTTGACGGCGGCAGGGGAGATGATTTGCTGTTTGGCGATGACGGCAACGATACAAGTTGCGGTGGTGATGGCAATGATACTATTTATGGCAGTACAGGAAATAACACCTTCTCTGGTGGTGCCGGCAACGATCTCTTGTTTGGTGGGGTCGGCAATGACTTAATAGCAGGGGGCGAGGGGGCAGATACGTTCCGGTTCCAGTATCTCGAATCGGGCGAATCAGCGGTATCAGTTGGTGGTGGCCTAAACGGAAATCCTTTTGGGTTAGATACGTTGACTGATTTCACACCCGCACAAGATAAGATTCAATTGGATCGCAGGGCCTTGCCCGTGTTGCAACCAGGTACGTTGCCAGCAAATCTTTTTAGCGTTACTAATAACTTTAATGTTAATAATCAGGGTGCGAGTCCGGCTCGGGTAATTTACGACAAAACAAGCGGTTTGGTGTACTACAATTCTTTGGGTACGCTAGGGAATGAAGTACCGTTAATGCAGCTTCAACCGAATCTGAATATCACTTCCAACGACTTTGATATCGTGTAAATATCTAGGGAGGCAAAGCCTCTACACAAGTGCGTTTTCTAGGGGCAAATCCCCTGCGGTTGCCCCTCGTAAATGGTAATGCTGCGTCTAGGAGTGATATCGATTCCGGTTGCACCGTCCGTGATTGTTGACTGTTGACTGTAGAAGGAGGGGTCAAAAAAATGAAAATTGCGCGAATTATTTGTTGGCCTCCGGATTCGACTTTACGCCCGACGATGAACCGCAGATTTGATATCATTCCGGCAGTAAAGCCGGAATTGATATGATAAAGCTAAACCTGTTTCCAGAAAGAACAAGCAATCCAATGTGTCAAGGCTTTTACGTTGCCATTCCCCCATTCCCCATTTGATAGCGATCGTGGAAAACAAGGCAGATATCTACTATAGTCGCAATAACGTCCTTTACCCACAAGAAGAATTAACGGACGCGGAAACTAGCTATCGGCGAGCGATCGCCCGCGAACCCAACAATGCAACCGCTTACTATAATCTTGGAGTCGTCCTTGACGAGCGGTATCTGCTACCTGAAGCAGAAAGCAACTACCGACAAGCGATCGCCCTTAAACCTGATTATGTCAAAGCTTACAGCAATCTGGGTTGCGTTCTTGTCAAGCTGGATAAGTTATTCGAGGCGATCGAGGTTTTCCGACAAGCGATCGCTCTTTCCCCCAAGTGGGCTAGCTTATACAATAACCTCGGCCAAGCATTTCAGGCACAAGGAAAAGTAGGTGACGCTATATCTGCTTATATCGAGGCGATCGCATTGCAGCCCGATCTGGTTTTAGCTCATTATAACGCCGGTCAAGTTTGGCAGAGCCAAGGTCAGCACGGGTCGGCGGGTCGGTGTTTTGAGAAGGTGATAGAACTCGCTCCCGATAACGCTTCAGCTTATAGTGAGTGGGGCTATTCTCTCATGGCAGAAGGCAAGCTGGATGCAGCAATGGCGTGCTTTCAGAAAGCAATTTCCCTACAGCCGACATTTGTTGAAGCTTACTGCGCTCTGGTTCTCCAAACCATACAGGAAAGCTCTGTAGAAGGTAAAGAAATTGACGAACTGGGACAAGCTAAAATTGCCTGTGCCAGATTTCTTCAAGCACTACAGCGGCAATCAAACGCTCCCGAAGTTTATGCCAATCTCTGGCAAACTTACGTCCATTTAGGAAATGTTTTATTTCAGTATGGTGAATACAAACAAGCCGAAAGTTATTATCATAAAGCTTTACAGGTTAAACCCAATGACGTAGATATTTTAGGGCGGGTGAGTCATTGTTTGGTAAAACAGAAACGGCTCAAGGCGGCGGTGATAGTAGGTCAAATCGCAAGAATTATTCAACCAAATGCTAGTTCGATTTACTTTCAGTTGGAAAAAGTGAGAGCAAACTCGCTTCCCAAAGGCGCTTTATCTGCCAAAGATTGGGTTGTTACCGCACAATTAAACGGGGCTAGTTATATTAGCAATTTCCAGAAAAGCCAGTCAAATGCAGTCAAAATGCCTGTCCCACAAGGCTTATTAGAGATGTCTGTTGGTGTTGATGCGGAATTTGAGTCTAATCCAGTCTGTAGCCAATTACTTGACTTTGATGCCTCTCAAGCGGGATGTGAGGGATTAAACTGCACGCCGTGCTTGAAGCGAATTTACCAGCAGTTTGCTCCCATTCATCAGGGGTTAGGAATTCATGTTTTTAATAAGGGAGCGAACATTGCTATTGATTCCCCCAGTAATTTCGTAGCGGTAATTCCAGATGGGCGCGCTTGGGTTGTTCCGCAAAAAAACTCTTGGATGATTTGTAATGCTATTGCTATTATTACTCCCGATAATTATCTGTTAACAGATGTTTCTCGCGAGTATCCGGGTTCTTTGCCGGGGTGTATGCGACATGATACAAACAAACATCGGGTTTTTAATTTAGAAGAATTACCAATATTAGAACAAATTGATGGGACAGTTGCAGTATTATCTGGACTTTCTGGAAATGTTTACTTTCATTGGATGGTGGATATTCTGCCCCGGCTCGACATTTTACGTCAAAGTAAGGTAGATTGGGAGAAAATAGATTGGTTTTTAGTTAATAGCATCGCGCAACCTTTTCAGCGAGAAACGCTCTTAATGTTGGGGATTTCACCATCCAAGATTATCGAGAGCGATCGCCACCCTTACATTCAAGCTAAAAAACTCATTGTACCATCTTTTTCGGGTTCGCTCGGTTGGCTGCAACCGAGCGCTTTGAAATTTCTACGGCAGCAATTTCTAAAACAAATTTCATCGTCAAGTTCCCCTTACCCAGAACGTATTTACATTAGTCGAGCCAAGTCTCAATATCGGCGGATAATCAATGAAGGAGAAGTGATTGATTACCTGGCTAAATTCGGTTTTCAAACTTTTGTAACAGAATCTTTGTCGGTAGTGGAACAGATTGCGCTATTTTATCATGCTAAAATAATTATAGCCCCGCATGGTAGTGGGTTAACTAATATTATTTTTTGCCGCAATGGTACTAAAATTATTGAACTTGTTTCTCCTCACTATCTTAGACCTTATTATTGTATCATCAGTGAACTTTTAGGGCTAAAACATTACTATTTAATAGGGGAGGTATTTGCCTGTTATCCCATCCGAGAGCTGATGTATCAAAATCCGCTGACCGAAGATATTAAAATTAGCTTTAGCCAATTGGAAGAAATGATGAAAATTGCCAATATAATAAATCATAATTCCTCAATCGCGAAGCCGACTCAGAAGCAAAATCCTATGAATTCTGAAATTACCGCAGTGCAGTATCCCTCTGCCGCCAAACTTACTTCTATGGAAACTACTATCAATTCTGAAATTACCGCAGTGCAGTATCCCTCTGCCGCCAAACTTACTTCTATGGAAACTACTATCAATTCTGAAGCTACCGCAGTGCAGTATCCCTCCGCAGCCAAACTTACTTCTATGCAAACTACTATCAATTCTGAAGCTACCCTAGCGCAGTTAAATGAACAAGCCGAAGTTTATTTAACACAAGGAAAATTAGAAGAAGCAGAAACAGCTTGTTTGCAAGCTTTGAATATTCAACCGAAGTCAGCACCGATTCTCAAAATCCTGGGCAATATTTCGCACGCAAAAGGTAAGATTGAAGAGTCCCGACAGTGCTACATTAAAGCGATTGAAATTCAGCCTAATTTTGCCGCCGCTTATGTAAACTTAGGCAGTTTATACGCACAGCAGCAACAGTGGGATTCAGCCATAAAGTATTATCAACAAGCGATACACATTGATCCTAATTTAACGGCAGCTTACCGCAATTTAGCAAAGGTTTGGACGCAGTTAAATAAGCCGAGCGATGCGGCAGACTGTTGGTATGCTGTATTGAGTCTGGAACCGGAAAAATTTTCAGAACAAGAATGCGTCAATCTGGGAAATAGTTTTGTCCAGTTAGATGATATTAGTATGGGCATTTATTGTTACCAACGCGCTTTGGAATTAAACCCGAATTTGATAGGAGCTTATCAAAATTGGGGGGAAGCTATGAAGCGCCAAGGAAAGTTAGAAGAGGCGTTAGTTTATTATCAAAAAGCTATAGAATTAACTAACCAGGCGGCGGATGTGTCGGATTTATCCAGCCATAAAAATGGGAGTTTTGATAGCCATAAATCGGCGAAATTTGGGGATTTATCTAGCGCTCAAAATAAGCTACATGATAGCCATAAATTGCTAGATTCGCTTACTTCTGAAGATGCCGAGGCGTTAATTGTTTTGGCAGGACATTATTATAATAAGGGGAAATTGTCTGAGGCAATCGCGCAGTGTCAACGAGCAATCTCACTTCAACCCCAGGCTGTTGGTGCTTACCATATATTGGGGGAAGCGCTGCAAGTTAGTGGGAAACTCGAAGAGGCCAAAAATTGTTATTTTAAAATATTAGAAATTCAACCGAATTTTGCTGAGGTTTGGGCAAGTCTTGGTAATGTTTTCGCACAGCAGCAGCGATGGCAAGATGCAATTAATTCTTACCAAAAAGCCGTTAGTTTACAGCCTCAAGTTGCAGAATTTTATCGAAAATTGGCAAACGTTTTTGAGCGAATTGGTGCCACCGATGAAGCAGCAATCTGTTCGTATAAGGCAGTGAATTTAGAACCGCGAGGAGCCACCGCAGAGCAATGCTTAATTCTGGGGAATACGCTGTTGGGACAGGAGAAAGTTGATGAGGCGGTGGCGTGTTATCGTCTGGCTATTCAGTTGAATCCTAAGTTATCACCAGCTTATCATAATATTGGGGAAGTTTTGAGCAGGAAACAGGAGTGGGAAGGGGCAATTAATGCTTACCGTCATTCCATTCAAGTTAAACCGGATAATGCGGGGTCGCATTATGGTTTGGCAAAGGCTTTGTCTGCACAAGAATCTTGGGAAGAAGCCGTTGTTAGTTACCGAAAAGTTATCCAGTTCAATCCTAATTCGGCGGAAGTTTATCATCAATTAGGAGATGCGCTAACAAAGCTGAATAAGTTGGATGAAGCCGTCAGTGTGTATCGTCGGGCAATTGAGTTAAACCCGGATAATTCTTGGTCGCACAATAATTTAGGAGATACACTGATTAAATTACAACGGTGGGAGGAGGCGATCGCTCCCTACCGTTATGCTACACAGCTTAACCCAAGCTGGGCTTGGACTTTCTACAATTTAGGGGAAGCGCTAGCGCAATGCCAGCATTGGGAGGAGGCGATTGCGGCCTACTCTCGCGCTGTCGAGCTCAACCCCGAACTACCGGGGATTGAAAGCAAATTAGCGGGTGCTTTCCGAGAACGAGCTAGATTAGATTTAGATACAGCCTTTAACTGGTATCACAAGGCGATTAAAGTCAATGCCAATGAAGTAGAGACTTATCACGAGTTCCTAGAAATTAAGCAAAAATCGCCGGAAATTGGCTTACAGTTGGGCAATACTTTGGTGAACCACAATCGGCTGGATGAAGCGATTAATTTATATCAAACAATGCTTCAGACATTCCCTGAAAATCCGGCTATTCACTTAGATTTAGGTAAGGCTTTTGCTCGGAAGAAGGACTGGGAGTTGGCGCTGGCTGCCTACCGTCGCGCTATTGATATTGACCCAAATCATTGTTGGTCTCATCACGAACTCGCCGAAGTTTTAGCAGCACAAGGTAAGCGAGAGGAAGCAATATCTAGCTACTATCGCGCGATAGAAACTAATCCTTCTCCTTCATTTTGGCATTATCACAACTTGGCAAAAGTTCAGTCGAGTAACGGTGAATGGGAGCAAGCGGTACTCTCCTACCGCAAGGCAATTGAAGTAAACCCAGATTATTCTTGGTCGCACAGAAACTTGGGCGATATTCTAGCTGCACAGGGGAAAACTGATGAAGCAACTGTCTGTTATCGCCGCGCTATTAAGCTAAAACCTAGAATCTTCTAAATTTGAGATAAAAATCCTCCATGTCTGAGCAAATTGATAGATTAATTGTACATTATCAAAAAGCCTTGTTAATTAAGCCAGATAACGCCGAAATTTACATCAATTTGGCCCAATTATATTACAAACGGGGTCAACTTGATGAGGCAGTTACAGCTTGTGAAAGTGCACTCAAAATTCAACCCACTTTGACAGGTATCTCGAAAACCTTGGCTTTTGTGCTGCAACAACGAGGAGAAGTCGATGCTGCTTTTGAAATGTATAATGCGCTAGGCGAGCGATTGGTCAAGGAAGAAAAGTTAGAAGAGGCGATCGCTGCTTACAGCTCTGCAATTGAGCTAAAACCAATTGCTTATCAAGCTTACTATCGATTGGGGGAAATCTTTCAACGACAATGGAAGCTGGAAGAGGCTATATCTTGTTGTCTCAAAGCGATTGAAATTGAACCGCTATTTATTGAAGCGCACTATAACTTAATAGAATACTATAGAGTAAGTTACTCTATAAAATACGAAATAGAAAATCCCCTAGCCTTGGAGAAAGCAGTTCGCTGCTATCGTTACGTAATTCAAAACCATCCTAATTTTGCTCTGCCTTACATCGGTTTGGGAGATTTATTAACTTATCAAGGAAACTTGGCAGAGGCTATCTCATGTTATCACAATGCCTGTTACAAGCAAATCCTACAGACACGACCTGATTTTGCTAAAAATTATTGGGATACAAAAAACCCACGCCACCCTCATTTTCTCATCATTGGTGCTGGCAAAGGCGGTACCAGTTCTTTATATGCCTACTTAACCGAACACCCTAATATCTTACCAGCTATTAGAAAAGAAGTGGGATTACATCTGGAAATTTTTGATAAGGGGATTGATTATTATCTCTCTCATTTTCCCCCAATCCCAAAACAATCTATTTTTTTGACTGGCGAAGCCACTCCTTGGTATTTTGCCAGCCAAAGTTCAGCCCAACAACTAGGCTTAATTTTTTCTAACATTAAACTTATTTTACTGCTAAGAAATCCTGTAAAGAGAGCATTTTCTCATTATAAAATGCTGGTTAATTATGGCAGCGAACAAAGGGCTTTTGCTGAGGTAATTGCTTCAGAAATAGAACATCTCTCATCTGATGGTGAAGATGAATTTACCTACTGGCAGACAGAAAAAGGTTATTTATTATTGGGTTGGTATTTCCACTTTATCAAGAAGTGGATGGCTGTATTTCCGAGAGAACAGTTTTTAATTTTAAGGAGTGAAGACTTTTATGCTAATCCAGCGGCTACTCTAACTCAAGTTTTCGAGTTTTTGGGGGTGCCGGATTATCCCCTTGTAGAATATTCCAATTATAATCCGGGGTCTTATAATCCTCTAAGCGATGATTTGCGGCAGACTTTAGCCGAGTTTTTCCGACCTCACAACCAGAAATTAGAGGAATATCTGGGCATGAAATTTGATTGGGATTAACCCATCTTAATAGCGAGGTTTTAGCGGGTAGTGATTGGCTTTTGAACTTGTTGCTGTTCTGTTTTTAAACTCTCAATTTCAGCTTGAGCCTGTTGGAGTTGAGATTGCAAGCTATCCAGTTCGTCTTGGGTTTCTAGCGCTGTCTGCATCCAAGCTTGGGATTGAGATGCTAAAGCTTGGTATCGATTTCTATCTTGCTCAAGTTGCCACATTTGGCTTTGCTTTTGTGTTTCCGATTGCCAAAGTTGTTCGACGCAGGTTAAAAGTAGATTGAGTTGGCGTTGAGTCCATCGAGAAGCCTCTATTTGAGATAAGTATTGACGCAAATAATACCGCTCTTTTGGGATTTTTGCTGGGTCAATAACAAAAGCAGAGTGGGAGTCAGAGAGGTAGAGGGGATAGGGGTAGTAGGCAATCTCTTTACCAGTGGCGATCGCAGCCGCTAAAATATGCCAATTTAAAGCTAGCAAATCCCTGACCTCGGAATACCGAAACTCTCGCAGCAACTCCACCGCAAATAGAGCGCACAAATCCTGACTTTGGTTAAATTCCAGTAGCTTGAGTAAAGAGCCGTCATTCGAGTTGATAACTTCCAAATCTTTGTCCAGCTTCATGTCTGGACATACGACAGCTACGGCATCAGATTCACAAGCCGCCGTGACAAATTTTTCTACCATCATCGGGAGTGCGATGCGATCGCCCGCAAACTGCAAGAAATATTTTCCCGTCGCCAGTTCTACCAAACGGTTATAAGCCGCTCCCAAACTTTTATTAACATCGGACTCGACAAACTGATAGGTGGGAAACTGCTCTTTAGCCAGAGCGATCGCCTCTGGTATGGATTCGCCTGCGGGTGTCTCGTACAAAACAATAACTTCTAAATTTTGATAAGTTTGTCCCGCCAAACTTTCCAGGCAATCCCAAACTTTTATTGTATCAAAAAAACAAGTTATGCCTATAGTTACACGGGGATTTTGAGGGTCTTTGGGTGCTGATTTGATAAATGCTTCGCTCATATATTCAAGTTTTTGGTTAAGTAATTTTTGATTCACTTGTTCTAATAAAGCGCGAGCTGGGGCGATCGGCGTTTCAGGACAAGCTGAGATAGCTTCACTGATGGTGCCGGCGAGAGAGTGTACGTCTCCTGGCTCAAACCAGCGCACCCCATCGGTTCTTGAAATTAAATTTAAGGTTTCTTGAAATCCTCCCGTATCTGAAACCACTAAACTAACGGCTAACTGTCCCATCTCTAAAGCGGTATTGGGAAAGTTTTCTTGCAAGCTGCAAAGGCAGACAATGGGCGTCGGTGACTGACTGACTAAATTAATTGCTTCTAGGCTGGATAAATCAGGTAAAACATGGTAATAAAATTTACCCTTTAAAGCGCCATCAATATACTGCTGACTATCCAACCCTTGAAGCACAGTTGACTCTAATTTGATGATTTTACCAAGAAACAGAATGTAAATTTTCTCGGATATATCCGGGTTAAGCAACTGAAGGGCCTCTACAAACGTACAGAGTCCTTTTCTCTCCTCTAACCGCCCAAAAAACACCAGCGGTATCTGTTTCCTATCAAGTTGAGCAGTCAGAATATCGGATATTTTTAATCCTTCGGATGGCGAAGCATTCGGACACAAAACATTGGTTTTTAACGGTAAATTATCGCCCGAATGCTTCGCCCCTACATCCGCTGATAAGTTGAGGATAGGAATAAAATAAGGTAAATGAACAGCATGAGCAGTTTTCCAGCCATAACTTTCTACTTTTGACTTTAAAAAGTAGGAGGGAAAGCAACTTAAATCCGCATTGTCATAAGAATATTGTTCGTAGTGACAAGCCTGCCAAAACCATTTCGGATAATCTAGCGTGTATCTGCTATTGACTTCCCGCAACCACTCAAAACCACCGTGATCTGTAACACCAACGAGGCAACTATTACCTAGCACACCTGATTTTTTGGCTTGAATCGTGCGATAACCCAATCCCCAAATTGCGGGAAATTCAACATAAACAACTGCTTCTGGGAAATTAGCAACAATTGCTTGAGTAAAAAACAAACAGCAGAAACTTTCGCAATCAAAGCATTGACTGATAGAGTCTTCTTGGCATTTCGATAAAATTGCTTGGTGGATAGGTTGAAGATTTAGGACTTTTTCAACTTCGCCGCTAGAGAAGATGTGGTGGAGATTTGGTAGTTGCGATCTCCCTTGGAAGTTCTCATGGCTGTGGCAAAGCAAGAGGATGACATACCAACCTTCTGCTGCTAATTTTTGGCTCAATGTGGTATAATAAGTGCCGATACCGCCATTTTTAGAAAATCCTTCAAATTCGTTACTTGCTAGAATTGCAACTTTTTGAACTGAGGTGTTAAAAGCCTCGAAGAATTGGGGCTGAAACTGCAATTCTGAATTTTCAGGAGAGAGGATATGAGATACTAAATTTTCCGGTTGCATTTTCATAAAGATACTAATTAAACAGATGTAGGTTGGGTTGAGGTACGAAACCCAACTTCTCAAACTCTTGTAGGTTTCTGGTTTCGCTTTCTCCCCACATTAACCTACCCAACCTACTTATATTATGCTCTAGGGGATGGTGGGTTACGGCGCGGGTATCAACTTATTATGGCAAACAGATAAATCTTAAACCGCGCCGTAACCCACCCTACAGGAGGTTCACTTGTCTACTTCTCCCCCTATCGTAGATAATAGTTTTGCTACTTGGGGAATCTCAAGAATATTTCCAAATTTCTCTCGGGCTTGAATGAGTTCGCGTTTAGCTTGTTTTAAATCACCCCAATGAATAAAAGCCATGACTTTGGCAGCGGCAATATTTGGTCGCAATTCCTCTGTGACAATTTCAAGCGAGTATTCAAAAGCTCGCTCGATATCTTCGTAAGAAAAGATACTAAAGGGAGTATCCTGGTTTAGTAGTAAGGTGTCGATTGGTAGAGGGTTGATATATTCAAATACTGCTGCTTGGTAGAGATTACAATGATGTTTAAAGTATGGTTTCAGTTGGTAAATTAATAGATGAATCCAGGCGGTGTAAAAGTGGGCAAAATCATTATAGTGTACCAGAGAAGTCATGGGGATTAGATGAGGATAAAAGTTTAGGAAAATGCTTTTTGTCAGTTCCCAACTTTTCATAGCATCTACAAATAAATATTCTATAGGGCGGCTGTTCCAGCCAAGTTTCACCACATCTCCTGGGTAAACTGAGATCGAGTGACTCCAGGGACTAATTCTGCGAACAAACTCGTCCAGAAAACTATCTCCCTGTTTATATCTGCCTTCTAGGGAAGTTCCTTTGACACACCTATCCATATACGATGGTGCCCAAATGAATATATCGTAAGCATGAATGCGTTTGTCTTTGACAGTTACTTTAAGATTTTTTTCTAATCCCTTGGCTACAGAAATTGTTGCAGAACCAAGCCAGCAGCCCAAATCGATGATTTCGCCTTTACCATAATACTCATTTTGGGCATAATCTTCGAGAAAAACTTGCTCTTGAACAGAGGTCATCCCTAATAAGAAAGACGTTGATAAATCTTCATTAGACGAACGATTGCGACTGGGAGATGTTTGAAAAAATGCCGATTTCATGTAATCTAGTCGCTGGTTGAATAACCCTTGATTAACTTGCTCTAAAAATTCCCGTTGGGGAAGGGATGCGGTTTCAGGATAGGCGGCGATAGCGCTGGCAATTTCGCACGCTAGAGACTGGGAGTTTCCTGGTTCAAACCATCGTACACTATTTGAGCGGTCAATCATGTTTAATGTCTCCCGAAATCCCCCCGTATGTGAAACGACTAAACTCACGGGTAACTGTCCCATTTCTAAAGAACTATTGGGAAAGTTTTCTTGAGGACTGGTAAGGCAAACAATGGCAGGTGCTAATTCGTGGACTAGGGCAATGGCTTCTTGGCTAAATAAGTCCGACAATATGGTATAAGCAAATTTGCCTCCCAGTTCTTGCTGGATGTATTGGTGACTATCTTGGGGCTGAAGTTTTACAGAATGAAGCGGAACGTTTTTGCCTAAAAATATGATGTGAATTTGCTGGCTGATTTTCTCTCCTAATTGCTGAAGGGCATCAATGAAAGTCAGGAGCCCTTTTCTTTCTTCTAATCTGCCAAAAAAGATAATTGGTATCTGTTCCCGTTTAAGGTTCAGCGAAACTTTCGCTAACATGGGTCGGTTTTTATCTAGGGGGGGGACAATTGGGAAACAGTAGGGCAAATGAACCGCGTGAGCCGTTTTCCAGCCATAACTTTTGACTTTTGCTTCCATGAAAAAAGACAGGAAAAATGCTAAGTCTGCATTCTCAAAAGAATATTGCTCGTAACTATAAACATTTCTAAACCAATTTCCACCCTCTATAATATATTTCTCATGGGCTTCATTTAACCACTCTTGGCCACTGTGCATTGTTACGGCTGTGACGCAATTTTTTCCTAACACCCCTGAACGTTTTGCTTGAATGGTGCGATATCCCAGTCCGCACAAATCGGGAAATTCTACATAAATTGGAGACTTGGTAAAATGAGCGGCAATTGCTTGAATAAAAAAGAGGATTTTATAACTCTCTGATTCTACCCAGTCCCATTGCTTAAACTGAGATAAAATTGCTAGATGAACCGACTGTAGTTCCAAAACTTGCTCGGCTTCGCAGGCGGAAAAGATATGGCGGATATGGGGGAGTGTCGATTCTCCGTGAAATTCTTTTTGAGTTTGACTGAGAATTAAAATAATATATCCACCTTGGGCTGCTAATTTTTGGCTCAATGTGGCATAGTAAGTGCCAATTCCACCGTTCTTAAAAAGGCCTTCATATTCAGGAGTGACGAGGATTGCTACGGGTTCTGTGGAGGCAAATAATTTTTCAATAAAGGGTTGCTGGAAGCGCACTGCCAAATGATTTGCAGACATTTCATTTAGTAAAGTTAATTGATTCATTGCGTAAGTCTTTTTAAGTTGACACTAATGCCGCTACACCTAATCTTCCTATCTTTCTTCAATCTGTTTCTTCACCCAAGCGCGAAAGGCTTTCATTGTTTTATTTCTTCCCTCGATTTTACTTTGTTTTAAATAATGGGGAATCACCTCATTAAGCAATGGCAAGCCGGGAAAATGAGGACTTTCAGTAACCTGCACGTAACGCCCCGCTTGCAGCACGTTGATTTCTAATTTTGTCCCGTTAAACCGCCACAATTCTCCGACTCCTAATGCTTCATAATTATTCAACTGGGTGCGGGAGGAAATGTCAATCTCAATGGCTAAATCTGGGGGCGGTTCTACAGTTAAATCGATGCGTTTTTTCCCCCGAACGGCTGCTTCGTTTTCGATATAGAAACAGCTATCGGCTTCTAAACCTTGTTGCATCGTTTCGCTTTTAAACGTAGTAGAAGCCAGATTTCTGAACTCAACGTCTAGTTCTTCCAGCAAAATTTCCACTAAGTTGCTAATAATAATTTTATCATCTTCATGTTCCGGTAATGGCACCATAATTTCTAAAACTCCCTGACTATAATTAATCCGCGACCCCCGTTTTTCACCAGACTCCTCTAACATTTGTTCGTACATTTGCCAACTGACATCGGTCATCAGGAGTTGCTGACCGGGGGGGACGATGATTTGTTTAAGTTGGACTTGCATAGTTTCCTCTCTTTTGTGTTAGGGATTCGCCCCTGAATTATCTGGGCCAGTCGAGTTTGGTGCTGCTGAGACTTCACTTTTTGCAATTCTACTGTTTTTTGATGCAGTTGAGCTTGAGACTGTTCTAACTCTGCCTGAGTGGCGTGCAGTTGCAGATCTGACTGTTGTAATTGAGCTTGGGTTTGCCGTAGCTGTTGTCGAGACTGCTCTAGTTCTGCCCCATCTTGCTGCTGCTGACACTCTAGTTGCTCTACTTGGGATCGCGCCTGGTTGAGTTGTTGGCGATAAGCCTCTAACTCTGCCTGAGTGGTCTGCAATTGTTCCCCTTCCCGTTCCAATTGCGATCGCGCCTGGGAGTGTTCCTCTTTTAATGTTTCCAATTCTCTCGTTTTTTGATGCAGTTTTTCGTGAGAATCTACCAACTCAGCTTGATTTTTTTGGAGTTGTTGTCGATACTGTTCGAGTTCTGTCTGAGTGGTCTGCAATTGTTCCCGTTCCCGTTCAAGTTGCGATCGCGCCTGGGAGTGTTCTTCTTTTAGTGCTGACAATTCTCTCGTTTTTTGGTGCAGTTGCTCATTAAATTCTGTTAACTGAGTTTGCAGTTGAGTTTGAGACTGTTCGAGTTCTGCTTGCGTTTGTGATTGTTGGATTTTTAATTCCTCTAATTGGTCTTGAGTTTGGGATTGTTGGATTTTGAGTTCCTCTAATTGGTCTTGAGTTTGGTGGAGTTGCTCGTTAGACTTTTTCAACTCAGCTTGAGTCAGTGTGAGTTCGTCTTGAAGTTGCTGTGCGGTTAGCATCCAACCTTGAGATTGGGGAGAGAGAATCTGGTTATTTGTTGAAGAAAACTGACTCTCTGTTTCGAGTGTTTCCATAAGCTTTTCTGGTGTTAGGGGTTCGACTTCGTAATCAAAGATGCCTAGACTTTTAACGCCTTCTGGTTTTTGACCGATGATGTAGCGATCGTAAAATTCATCTTCTACCTCAAATAATTCTATCTTATCAGAGGTTGGTGACTCTCTGTAACAAAAATGGAAGAGAATTTCTTGAGGAACTAAGCTGCATATAGCAGCAACTCTTTCTGTAGCAGTTGTATTGGGTGGCGAACCGTGAAAAAGGCGTTTGTCATAGATCAATGCCTGTCCTGCTTTCATGGGAATGCTAGTAAGATACTGTTGCTGTATAATAGACATCTCCGAAAACACTCAAAGCCTCTGTATAGTTAAGTTCTAGGACGTAAATGTAATCATCGTAAATTAGCTAGTGTGTACGATGAAACCATAGTTTGAGATATTTATTGTTGATAATTATGCCAAGATATTGAGGAAGCTGTGTTAATTTTTATTCGAGCATTTCCCCGCTTTTCCTAATGGTAATATTAAGGCTCCTATTCGCAACCTTACTATTCCACAAATCGTTAAAATTACTTGCTCATATTTTTGGGGGTTTAATCTAAATCTTTCTTGGGCAACTCGAAATATCTTGACCGTTCTAATTCGATGTTCCACAAAAATTCGGCGAGCCGAAAAAGCTTTGTTTTGTTCTTTTTGTTCAGTTGTTAATTCTCGGTTTCTGGGTTTTTTAATGGGAGTTGTTATTAAATCTTCTCCAACGTAAGCTTTATCTCCCTTAAATCTTTGTTGAGGGTCAAACTCGGAACGATATTCCCGGAATAAGGTTATATCGCTTTTAGGTCCAGGTTCCCCTGCCACAACATCAACTATATCTCTACCATCTGGCATGATAATTATTTGACTTTTGAATGTATGATTACTCTTCTTGCCTGAAAAGTATTTTTCTTGTTCCTCCTTATCTCCAGGTCTCTCTCTGACTTGTTCGTAGGTATCTACTATTAATTCATATTCTGTGAGTATTTCCTTAACTATTGCATGGTCAGCAGCGTTTTTTTTTACTTGTTCCAGCAAGCTAGATGGTAGCAATCAAAGCAGGTGCGGCAACCAATAGTTAAATGTATCATTAGCTGTAGACTCACTTACTCCAAACTGGATGCCCAGAAGTTGAAATGTTGTCATATGCCTCAGATAGACCAAGGTTAAAATTATTTGTTCGGGAAGAGATAGTTTTGGTTTTCGACCTCCTCCACCAGCAATAATTCTCACTTTCTTTGCTTCTAGTAAAGCTTGTTTTTCATGATGTAATCGTTCGGCATTTTGGAGCAATTGTTGTAACTCTTCATAGGCCAGACCAATTAATCGCTGTGTTTGTTTAGGATTTTCTTCAATATGATTCAGGATGTCGCTCATCTTTCTGTGTAAAAAAAGGTCTCTTATGTTCTTTTACCACATAATGTTACTATTTTGGAGATGTCTAATGGATAAAATATCTTGGCTGTAGGGAAAGCTTTCAAACATCCAAAGTGCTCTGAGCTTTGAATTCAATAAATGGCTTTTTTTGACAAGTTGAAGACAGCCATTTTGCTCGTTGACCTCAATAGGTCATAGGTCGTGTTTTAACGGGATGTAACTTAATTGTAAGTTTAGTTAGAATAGGCTATCTGGCAAAAAACAAAGGTATGGCGCTGTTCACTCTCGTTAATCTCTTGCAAAATCTCGCTTCCCAACATCCCGTTCGCGCAGCGTCCCCGCAGGGGAATCGCATCGCCTACACCTTCCTAGAAGATGGGGAGAACGAGAACGCCAGTTTTACTTACCGCCAATTGGACGAAAAAGCTAGGGCGATCGCCACTTACTTACAATCTCAACTCTCTGTTGGCGATCGCGTCCTGCTAGTATATCCCCAAGGGTTAGAGTCCATAGTCGCTTTTTTCGGTTGCCTTTACGCTGGAGTCGTTGCCATTCCCGCACCCGCACCGGAAGCGGCACGGCTAAAACGTATTTTACCGAGACTGGAGGCGATCGCCACCAATGCCAAAGCTTCATTAATCTTAACCACCGCCAGGCTGCTAGCCAACCGTGACGGCCACCATTTAACATTTAAGGCAAGAAGCTTTGTCAGCCAACTCAATCGCAGGGTTTCACTCCTACTCAACTACTATTTGGCAGAGGGAGAAATTGCCCAAAAAACGCCCCAACTTGCTACTATTCCTTGGACAGCCACTGAGAAAATTCCTTTCCAACTTGCTGCCCAATGGCAACTGCCGGAAATTAGCACCGATACCCTAGCTTACCTACAATATACCTCTGGTTCCACTTCCACCCCCAAGGGAGTGATGCTCGACACTTTTGCCCCAGCCTACGGATTGGCAGAAGCCACATTGTTAGCAGGACTTAAACAAAAAATCAGTTTACTATTGACATCTCCCTTAGGTAGAGGTTAGGCTCGGTAGGAACGTTACCTATTAATAATTCGACTTCATCTCACACCCCATACTCAAGCACATTTCATATCAGGGAGTAACAGTTATCGAGTTGGTCAAAAGTCTATAAACAAGGCAATGTCTGGTTTATAATCTTTTCCCATTGCATACCGAGTTATTAGTAGGAACAAAAAATGAAATTGATTTGGAAGGGTTGCAGTTTCGCATTACAAGTATTAGCGATTATTATAGCAAGTCCTGTTATTGCTGAAATCGTTAACATTAATTTGCTTCATCTTAATGACATTTATGAAATCGCCACCCCAAAGGGAGAAAATGCTCGTGGTGGATTAGCGCGTGTTGCCACTTTGCGACAACAATTGCTGAGGGAAAACCCTCGTACTTATACTCTGTTGGCTGGAGATCTTTTGAGCCCTTCAGCATTAGGAACCGCTAAGATAGATGGCAAACCTATAGCCGGTCAGCAAATGGTAGCGGTCATGAATACTCTAGGACTTGACTACGCAACATTTGGAAATCACGAATTTGATTTGAAAAAAGACCAGTTCTATAAACGATTGGAAGAATCTCAATTCAGATGGTTTTCGGGTAATGTATCAGATAAAAAAAACCAGCCCTTTAATGGAGTCTCTCCATATATAGTTCTTGAAGTAAAAGGCGAACAAGGTACTGTAGTACGAGTTGGTTTAATTGGCCTAACAATTCCTATAAACAGCCCTGGATATGTTAACTACATTGACCCAATTCAAGCAGCAAAAAACCAAATAATGGAACTGAAGGGCAAAGTCGATATTCTGATTGCCGTAACTCATCTTTCAATAGACCAGGATATACAATTGGCAAAAGAAGTACCGGAAGTTAAAATGATTCTGGGTGGTCATGAGCATGAAAATATACAGGTGTGGCGAGGTCAAAACCTTACTCCAATTTTCAAAGCTGATGCCAATGCCAGAACCGTGTACGTCCACCGTTTGAGCTACGATACTACTACCAAACAGCTTAAGATTGACTCAGAGCTTGTACCGATTGATAAGAAATTTGATGAAGACCCCAGCACGGCAAATGTGGTCAAGGAATGGGTTGAAAAAGCTTTTGAAGCGTTTAAAAAGGATGGTTTTAAGCCTGAGGATGAAATTACGACAACAAGTGAGCCGCTCGATGGTTTGGAAAGTAGTATTCGTAATCAACCTACGAACCTGACTCAATTAATTACTAAATTCATGTTAACTGAAGTGGAAAAGGCTGATTTAGCTATAATTAATAGCGGCTCGATTCGGATTGATGATGTAATAAATCCGGGTCAAATTACCCAATACGATGTGCTTCGGATGCTGCCGTATAAAGATAATGTTGTACCTGTTGTGATGAAAGGTAGTCTGCTAGAAACTGTATTGAATCAAGGAAATAAAAATAAAGGCAGTGGTGGCTATCTTCAAACAGCTAATGTAAGTCAGGATGAACAAAAAAAATGGATGATTAACGGTCAAATCCTTGACAAGAATCATAAGTACACAGTTGCTATCAATGAATTTTTAATGGAGGGGAAAGAACAGAACTTAGATTTTTTGACTTGCGAACACAGTGATATTACGTGTATGGATCAAAAGAAAGATATACGTTCTGTTGTGATTGACCAGTGGAAGAAGTGGAGAGAGCGATCGCACTCCACCTGTCGCGAAATCGCTTTCCTCTGCCAGAAATCGTTGTTCGAGGCAACTTTTCCCCAAAACAATCTGCTTGGAGGGGATGCCCGCCGCAACTCTGATCTACACTAACTCCCTCATATCAACCATCATGCAGCAATAAGTGAGCAAGCGATAATATTAATGTGTAACAAAGTTCCCTAGATACGATAACCATAATGTGGTAAGAAAATTTAGGTAATCAATCAAAGTATTTCCACAAGGAGTTTCTTATGACGGAAGTTAAAAATGCAGATGAAGCCGCATCAATAGTTTTGGAGCAAGCCATGTTGGCGGCGGATCAAGGTACTTTTTCTGTAGGAGGTGCAATCATCTGCAATGCGACAGGTAAAGTCATTAAAGTAATGCACAATAATGTGCTAAAGCCTTTGAAGAATGGCAAAACTTTTACCTATGATCCAACTGCTCATGGTGAGCGTCAGCTCGTTTATTGGTATTACGAGAATAAAGATAAAGATAAACTACCTGAACCCAGCGAGTTGACTATTGTGACAACACTTGATCCTTGTGTCATGTGTACAGGAGCATTATTAGCTGCTGGGTTTAATGTAGGTGTTGTGGCAATCGATGATTTTGCAGGGATTAACTACGACAGTAAATTTACCTTTGATGACTTACCGGAAAAATTGTGTCAAGTGGCTAAATCGAAATTTGGCTACTACGCTTGCGGGAAGGATGGCGAGCCCAGTACCTATAGACGCAACTATATGGGGTCTGATACTGTAGTTTTTAAGAATACAGAGGTTAGCGCAGAAAGACTAATGGGATGTGATGCAATTTTTAAAGCTAGTGTAGAAACAGTTCGTAAGAACAGTTCTAATTCTGGCTTAGACCCCGGCAAGTTATCAGATCCAGCAAAATTGCCTGATGATTCGCCTATCAAAAAGAAATACCAAGAGATTTATTCTGATGCCTTCAAGGTAAAAGTACCTCCTCGTCTTCCAAATACTCAACTTCTCAACGTTCTTCAGAGGGTAAAAAATGCTAAGTCAGGCGCAAAAAATGCTGTTGCACTGTTAGATACTTTTGGCAATGTTGTTCTATGCCTAGCGGACAGTTTTGATGAGAGTCCTGTTCATACTGCATTTATGAATGTCACGCAGTTTTATGCAACTACCCGTTTTGAACTAATGAATAACGAAGACAAAAAAATACAAGAAGATGCAGAGCAGTATCTAACTCACCCCAAATACGGAACATTTGTATTTCTCTATGCACCTAATCCTAGTGATGCGACAACTCTTATGACATTGGGGGCTTATGGCTCTACTATGGAAGGGCCTATACCGCAGGTGTTTCCTGCAAATTTTCAATATTATTATCCACCACAAGACGGCAGCTCAATTGAAGAATTGCGCTCAGTTATGATGAAGTTACCGCCGTTTTATACCAGCACAGCACAAATCTCTGCAATGGAAGTCGGCAGCACTAATTCGGAAAGTATGCCTATTCCCATTTACCTGTATAAAGCTGAGAACCCACCCCGCTACCATTACACAACTAACCCCACTGATACACCGGGGCAAGACTGGACTAAAGCTGGGATTGCATTTTTCGCATTTCAGCAACACACCGTCGGCGCGACTGCCGTACATCAGTTTAGTGCCGGATCGCCACAGCGTTACGGTTTTGATACCAGCTCCTTGCCAGCACCAGCTTGGACTAATGACAATAAGGATGCTTTTTATGTGTTGACCAGCGCAAGCAATAACTCCGTTCCAGTGTACCAGTATCACCAAATCTTGCCTGGTGGTTTGTGGAATATGTTCTACTCCCTCGATCCAAATGTTAAAGGCTGGATCAATGATGGCATAACCTTCCACGTTTTGGGCGGTTAGGTGGATGCCTAAGTTAGGGAGTTGCCTCCCTAACTCGGCTACAGAACCGTGCATGAATATTTCTATTTGATAGTGTGCGATAAGATTTTGTATGTGATTTTCTGGTAACATAGGCAATCATTTAAAGAAGAGCAACGATCGCATCCAAACCTCGGATATTATAGACGAGTAGGACGCGATCGCTTCCCTTCTTAACTCCTGTAAATTCAAAAAATTCTCGGTTCAAGCTGCAAGGCGCGACGGTAGCAGGTACTTGCTTCGTTAATTTGACCGCGTTCTGCTAAAATGTCTCCCAAGTGTTTGTGCAATCGCGAGTAATCTGGATTCAGTTCGATCGCACGTCGGTAAGATGCGATCGCCTCATCCCATTTCTTCTCTTTCTCTAAAACCTTTCCTAGCTCTAAGTGGATTTCAAAGTTATCTGGGTGAAATTGAAGTGCAGTTTGGTAAGATGCGATCGCATCATCAAAGTGATTTTGCCTAACTAAAGCATTACCTAGTTGCAAATGAATTTGAGCATCATCTGGCTTAACTTCCAGTGCCTGATGATAAAGTTGGATGTCATCGGGGTTAGACGCGATGCGAGAGCGATAATAGTTCATTACTCCCTCTACTCCATGAGCTTGTTGGAAATAAGCCTTCAGTTGTGCTAATTCAATCTGTGAGGCGGATAATTGAGCCAGCGTCAGTGCTAATTTCTCCTGGGCCAGTTGCAGTTGTACTGGTTCTTGGTTTATTTGCTCTGGTTGTATTTTGTCTATAAATTCATGCTCGTTTCTGCTTGTCAAGAGTGGAAATTTTTCCAGTATTGGCTGGATTTGAGATAGGTTTGTTAGCACTTTTTCTTGCTCATATTCTCGCTCTGCCTGCTCTAAACAAGCATTCATTTTTTCTGCTAAGATTTGGACGTGAGGTTCTTGCCATAAAGTCATGTGGTTGCCCGGAACCTTGTGAACTTCAATCCCACCTGCAACCCAACTATTCCAGCCATTGGGTTGCATGGGATCGAACTCAGATCCAGTAATATCCTCTTGGGATGAGAAGTAAACAACTTTACCCAAGTATATTTGTGGGACATGACTAGCTAAAACCTCAATATTAGCGTCTAAAACTTTAAAAATATTTTCAACTTGCTTAAGGCTAACACCGTTATTTAACAAATCCTCCCGGTGTTTTTGATCTCTGATTTTTATACTTTTTTTAAACTCAAGTTTTTCTTCTTTAGTTAGCATTAGATTTCGACTATCTATCATAATTACTAGCGAAACTTGCTGACCGAGTTTTTTTAGTTGTTGAGCTATTTCAAAAGCAATATTACCTCCTATACAGAGACCTCCTAATAGATACGGGCCTTCAGGTTGAACTGTTCGTATTTCTTGGATGTAGTAAGCTACTATATCTTTCATGCAGGTGTAAGGGGCTTTTTGTCCATCTAGCCCTACTGCTTGTAGCCCATAAAAAGGGCGAGCGGGGGCTATGTAGCGTGCCAATATAAAAGATTCTGGACTGTGAACGTAAAAGAAAGGTTGCTTGCCTCCATTAGGTTTTACCGGGATGAGCGATCGTGACTTCACTTCTCTGTTTTCCAGAATAATAAAATTGGTTAGTTGCTCAATAGTGGGTGCTTCTACTAAACTCGCCAAAGGAATATTTTGAACGAATAAATTTTCTATTTCAGCTACTAAACTCGCAGCTTTTAGCGAATCTCCCCCTAACTCAAAGAAGTTGTCTTTGGTGCTAATGGATGTAATACCTAAAACCCTTTGCCAAATTTGAATTAATTGGAACTCTATATCATTCTGAGGAGTAGTCTTCTGGTGAACGGATGCACTTGCTAAAGTCCAAACAGCGATACTATTCAAACTGCCATCAAGAAAAGCTTTCCGACACGCTTGGCGCTGAATCTTTCCACTAGAAGTCTTAGGAATGCTCCCCCGCTTCAGCAACACTACGGCATAAACAGGCAACTCGTAGTGTTCGGCTACAGCATTGCGAATCGCACTCACAACTTCATCCACATTCAGATTTTTACTCTTCTGGCGCTCGACCTCAAACACGATAACTAACTGCTCGACTCCATCAACTTCTATAGAAAATCCCGCTCTATAATTCGGACGCAAAGCCTCATGGCTCTTTTCCACCACCCATTCAATATCTTGGGGATAATAGTTTTCTCCCCGAATAATAATCAAATCCTTCAGACGACCCGTAACAAACAATTCCCCATCTTGAATAAATCCTAAATCCCCCGTCCGCAGAAACGGCCCTTCCCCCGTCTCCGCTAAGTAAGCGCGAAACGTCTCCTGAGTCGCATCGGGACGCTGCCAGTAACCCCGTGCCACCCCCGCACTCGACACCCAAATTTCCCCAACTTCATCCGAGGCACAGCCAGTCAACGTTTCTGGATGCACAATAGCCACAACAGTATTCCCTAACAGCCGCCCCGAACCAGCCAATCTTTGACCCGTCGGTGTCTCGACAATGCGATTTTGTGCCAACTCCGAAGCCGAAACCGTGCAGAAAACCAAATCATCCGTTTTCCGACTCGTCGTTACCATCAGAGTTGCTTCCGCCAGTCCGTAAGCTGGGGCAAAGGCAGATTGACGAAACCCACACGACTCAAACGTTTGGCAAAATTGTTCCATCACCTCCGGGTTGATAGGTTCGGCGGCATTTCCCGCAGCTTGCCAACTGCTTAAATCAAGAGTGGCGCGTTCTTCTGACGTTATCCGTTTTAAGCAATAAGCATAGGCAAAATTAGGGGCTTGGCTGTGGGTGGCGCGATAGTGGGAAATAGCTTTTAACCAGCGTAGCGGCTGCTTGATAAACGCCATCGGCGACATCAAATAACAAGGAGTGCCATTGTAAAGCGGTGCGAGAATCCCCTCTACCAGTCCGTAATCGTGAAAATAGGGCATCCAAGTAACGGTGATGCTGTTGGAGTCGTACCCGCAAGCTTGTTGAAGTTCCGCTAAATGGCACATCAGGTTGTTATGGTCGAGCATCACTCCCTTGGGCGTGGAAGTGGAACCGGAGGTATATTGCAGGTAGGCTAAGGTGTCGCCATTAATTTCCGGCTGTTGCCATTGGGCGGCTAGCTGGGAGGGAATTTTCTCGGTGGCTGTCCAAGGTAAGGCTACCAATTTGGACGTTTCCCTTGCAGTTTCGCGATGCGATAACAGACTGGCGGTAGTTAAGATTAATGAAGCTTTAGCATCAGATGCGATCGCCTCCAATCTCGGTAAAATACGTTTTAGCCGCGCCGCTTCCGGTGCGGGTGCAGGAATGGCAACGGCTCCAGCGTAAAGGCAACCGAAAAAGGCGACAATGGACTCTAAACCTTGGGGATAAACCAGCAAAACTCTTTCCCCAACGGAGAGTTGAGATTGTAAATAAGCAGCGATCGCCCTTGCTTTTTCATCCAACTGCCGATAAGTTAGACCGGCGATCTCGTTCTCTCCATCTTCTAGTAAAGTGTAGGCTGTTTGGTCTGGGTTTCGAGAGGCGCGATCGCGCAATAAACTATAGAGAGTTGCTTCATCAAGCTGACTTTGTTTGGCTGCAATATCACCTAAATATTTGTGTTCCCAAAAGGAGTCAGAATTTAACGCGATTTGAGATGATCCTACTCCCCAACTTTTCAAGATTCGATCGTGTTTTTCAGGCGAAAGATGAGCTTCTACATTAGCTAACTCTTGCCATTGCTCGCGTTCGATATTTGCTGTAGCTCGCTCGAATTCTAATTTCGCTCTTTCCCACTTGCCAACCTGAATAAAATACATCACCTTGGCAGCAATAACGTTTCGTTGCACCTGGGGCGGTACGATAGATAACGAATAATCAAAAGCGGCTTCAACTTCATCCCTAGAAAAATCATCAAATGAATATGAGTAATGCCATACCTCGTTAGGAATTTGCTTGATATACCGAAATACTTTTGAGGGATCTACTTCTGGTAAATCCACTGGGATAAAATATTCTCGCCAGCGGTACATTATTAAATGAATCCAAGTTTCGTAATAATGGGCAAAATCCTGATGGACTATCGAAGAAAAGCCAGGAATTAAAGAAGGGAAAAAGTTTTTTATAATGCTATTCGTTAACTCCCAAGATTTCATCGCATCAATAAATAAAAATTCAATCGCCCTTCCCTCCCAACCAATTTCTGTGAGATTACCAGGATGAACTTGAATCAGATGACTCCAAGGATTAATCCGTTTTAGATACTCATCTAAAAAACTATCTCCATCTTGGAATTTTCCTGTTACATCAGTTCCTTTGGCTATTTGTTCCATCGCTGGAACCCAAGTAAAAATATCGTAAGCGTGAATGCGTTGATTTTTCACTACTACCTGAGAATTTGCCTCCAGTCCTCTTGCCAGAGAAATTGTTGAGGAACCCAACCAACAACCTAGTTCTACAATTTCCCCTCGACCAGAATATTCATTTTTTGTATAATCTTCTAAAAACACCTGCTCTTCCCAACTCGTCATTCCCAATATCCACTGCCGGGATGAGTCCTTTGAAGACTGACTAGGAACCTGAAAAATCTCTAATTCCTCTAGAATTCTAAAAACTTCTTGACCAATTGGTTGATAAAGCTCCACAGGGAAATGAGCAAAATCAACCATATTTTTAGTTCTGGTTTGCTTTAAAATTTTATCTATATCAACAATCCAAAAGTTTAACTTTCTAGATAATTCGACCAAAGCTATGTTGAACTCTCGCCGTCGTAAGCTTTCAGGGCGTTTTACAAACTGATAATTGTGAGTAATGTTACCAGGTTCAATTGTGAGAGTATTAAATACTAAAATGTGGACGTTCCTTGCCTGCTTAATTTGGTTAATCAGTTGAGTGAAATTTTCAATAAAAGTTTCTAACGTCATCCGACCTAAACTGACAAAATGCTTCCGAAACCAATTGGCAGAAGATAAATCTCTTAACATTAAATCCATGCGTTGATTGTTCCACCAACCGCTTGGATCGATTAAAAAGCCATGTTCTCGATGTTGATAAACTACTCTCGCTACGTCAGGTGCAATGGATAGAATCACTACTTGTTTAGGAAACTCTTCAAAATTGCTACCATTAGAAACCCCAAAACTGGGACTGAATAGTTGATTATCAAAAAAGTTACCGGGAAGATAAAATTTTTCTAATACGGGAGCTAACAAATCTTGAGGACGATCTTTTAAATTTTGTAACAGGATATCCGATCTAGATTTCTCAATCTGCCCTTCTTTGAGAATGCAGCAAGTTCCTTTCAATATAGGTTTAATTAGAGGAACACAGGAAAACACTGATGGAAGATCGCAGCCTCCCAGGATATAGATACCAATTTTATTTTCTGGATGTGAACCAGACCAAAAAATAATATGGTTAGATTCCATATATTCTCCAGCATTTTTTATTTCAATGTTTGTTTCCATAATTAAGCAACTAATTAGTTAGGAATTTATCGAATTAGCACCAATCAAAGCGGAGGTTATACATAAATACCAGGATATGAGATGATATTGGGAACAACTCGAAATGTACTAGCTTCTTCCAATTTTGATTCATTAATTTGTTCATGTACATCAGTAGTTATTATGGCTAATAAGGCTCCTACTTCCTGATAAACAAACTCTTGTGCATAGCTGCGGCGTAAAAAACCTGTATCAGCAGAACAAACACGAACGAGCATATCCAGTTTGTGAATTTTATCTGATGTCTTCTCCGGTTCTGCCAAGCTTGCAAGTACGCTTTCAGGTGTTTCTAAAACAAGATTATTTTTCTCTTCTTCTACTTTGACTTCAAAGATATCGTCTCCATAGTCAATTTTATCTCCTACTTCCTTGTACCACTGAATAAAAATTCCTCCTTCAGTGCCTTTATTGATATAGGGCATGAGCAATTTAAACAACATTTTAATCTCTCCTGCGTCCAATTTGCTTAAGTAAAGGGCGATTTTCAAAAAAACCTACATCTATTATAACTCGTAAAAATTCTTGACAAATTGCACGATCGGCTTCAGGAGAATAGTTCAAAGCTGCAATAACGTGCTGTCCTGCACCCAATTCAGCTAAGAGCGATTCTACATCAATAATAGAAATTCCTTCTTGCATGGAGAGCTTGAGTAAAGCTAAATTTAACTTTTGAATTCTCAGGCGCAGTGTTTCACCGACGTTGTGATAATTGGTAGTACGCTCGCTCGGATCGAAGTCGCAACAATTATAACAGATAATATACGCATTTGTTTTTTCTTTCAGCAATTGAACCAACTGGCTAAAATTGGCTTGAGATTGCTCCGCAGACAGTAAACCTGTGGGATAAAAATGCTGTTGAAACTCGTGTTTTTCCGCCTCAGATCGTTGCTGTTTCCAATCTTCAGCAATATCGATAAGATACCCTGTTTGGCAATGTCGCCACAAGTTCTTAGTAATCTCTGCCTGGGTGGAAAAGACTATAATATCGATATCTACTCCTAGCAAGGAAGTAGGAGATTGTCCTGTTAACAAAGTTTCTAGCTGCTTAGATGGGAAGCTACCTAATTGTTCGGAAGCGTGCAATTCATTTAGTAAGGGAATTTTTTCCAACTGTTGTAACCAACGGTCAGAACGTCCACCGGGTTCGTAGATAATTTCAATTTGAAAAGCGCGAGCGTACTTTTCATTAATTAAATTTTGTAAACCTTTTTCTAGTTTTTCTCCTCCTTGTGTTAAAGGAAGTAGAGAATCAATGACATCGCGATCGCCTTTCACCAAAATACGAATAGTTGGTTTACCGCCCATCATAACTTGTTGACTTTTACTCGCCTCTGGAGCCTCATTTTGTATCATCATCACCAACTACTTATTCAAGTCAATATTTTGTTACTAAGGATTGAGGATTAAAAGCATTAGCAGTCAATTCACCGAGCAACTTATGCCAGACATGATTCGGGTTTTGTTCTACGGTAGCGACTAGCTTTTTCATTTCCTGAAGCACTTGGGGTTCTTCCTCATCGTACACATCTCCACTCAGCAACTTCAGTATATCTAAGCGATAGCGAGGGTCGCTGACAAACATCGTAAACAGAATATTCAAACGATAATAAAGGGAAATAAATTCGTACCAATTCTTCGTACCGCGTCGCAGCGTCGCCTCATAATCTCGCAAATGCTCTCGTGTCAATACTCCATTCTTTAAAGTAGACTGCTTAAAAGCTTTGATAATTTCTTGACTAGCTAACCGAGCGCTGTTTAAAGCTACACTGACTCCAGAAGAGAAAATTGGATCGACGAACCGCGCCGCATCACCAATTAAAACCCAACCATCGCCACAAAATTGCTTCATTGCATAGCTGTAGTCTCCTTCTTCCTGGAAAGGACGCAGTTGTTTAGCCTGCTTCAATTTTTCAAATACTTGGGGCTGAGTGCTGACGCAATCCCAAAAAAATTGCTCCCTCTCTTGTTTCTTCTTCGCAAAGTGCTCTTTCTGCGTCACAACACCAAAGCTAGTGATAGTGTCCGTAATGGGAATCTGCCAGATCCAACTATTAGATATTGGTAGAAAGTGAACAAAGATATAATCTTTTTTATCTGATATTCCTCGTTCATATCCTTCAAACCAAGTGTGAATGGCAAGTTGATTAAAAATTGGGTCTTTAACTTTTAGCTTTAACTGACTTCCAAGCAACGTCCGACGACCGCTAGCATCCACAACCAGTCGCACGCACTTCACAACTTCTCGTTCTTCGCTGGAAACGACAATGCGTGGAAAATCATCTTTCGGGAAATCGACGCGATTAACTCTTACCCCTTCATATACGGTTGTTCCCAGCTTTCTAGCGTGCTGAAGTAGGAGATGGTCGAATTTACCTCGATCCACATGATAGGTGTAGTTGCGATCGCCCTGCATCTCCCGTTCATCGAAGCGAATATCTACCCGACAATCTAGTGGTAATCCCTCCCAATCGTGATTGTAGATTTTATTACCTCTCACAGATGTCCATGCTGCACCGTATTTGCGAGGAAATTTTGCGGCTTCCATTTGTTCTAGCAAACCAAGTTCTTGTAGCACTCGGTTAGCTGCTGGTACAAGAGACTCGCCAACATGGGGACGGGGGAATATTTCGCGCTCGAATAGTACGCAACTGATACCTGCTTTAGCAAGATAGGCTGCTAGACTTGACCCAGCAGGCCCACCGCCGATAATACCAATATCAAAATCAGGTTTGTTAATATTCATCAACATCTGGGATTATTCTGACAATTTAATGATGGTAAGTAGCTGAATTTCGGTAACTTCTTGTTCTAAATTTTAAAACTACTACGATAGATACATCCTTACTATTCAACTTACCTCGGTTGTTAAAACAGGAAATATTAGGGAACGAGCTACACCGCATGATTCCGTTTGATATTCTTCCCGATCTATAACTAAATTTTTATATCCTTCAAACCATCGAGGTTTTTCCATCATATCCAAAAACTTATGGTATTTTTCGTAATTTTCAAAGAAATTTCCTGCCAGCATATAATGACCCGCTGCCATTGCTACTTCATGCCGCTTGTAGTCAACTTGCGAAACCGAGTTGAATGCCGCCCCAGCTTCCGCCCAACTCAGGGCATGAGGCTGATAAAATAGGCTAATCAGCCTGTAAACGAAATCATAAGCACCATTAATTTTCGCGTAGGCTTCCTCCAGATAGCTCCTATCCTGTGTTTGGTTCGATGAAAGCATCTTATCCACTGCGTTAGCAACTAAAAAACTGCTCTTCATAGACAGAAAAACACCGCTCGAAAAAATCGGATCTAAAAAACGGTTAGCATCCCCAACCATTGCATACTTGGTACTAAATTTATTCTCCGAATAATAAGAATAATCCCCTTCTACTTGAACAGGCATCGATATCGTTGCTCCCTGAAGCAATTCCTTAATAAACTCAGAATAATTTAGTTCCTGTTGATAGAGTTCGCTACACCAATCTCTTACTGAACTACCTTGAAGTTCCTGCCTTTTTTGGTTAAGATATGCAGTATCCATCACGACACCAACTGTCACCCAATCTACCCCTAAAGGGAACACCCAAGCCCATCCCTTCTTTTCACCTCCCAAGTAGAGAATAATTGAGCTTCCTTCTTCCAATCCACCCTTCAGGGATTTAATGCCTTTCCAATGCGTCCACAACGCAGTTCTGGCAAACCCTTTATGCTCTTTTCTCCAACCTTTACTGCTAGCGATGAAACTACAACGCCCACTAGCATCAATGATAAATCGAGTTTGTAAAAAAAGCCGTTCGCCATTTCGGGAAATCGCTTGAACTTCCACTTTGTCTGCACTACCTTCTACATCCAAGCTGCATACATCAACTCTAGTTTCTTCCCTTACCTCTGCGCCGTGCTTGCGGGAATTTTCCAGCAAAATTGTGTCAAATTCGCTTCGGTTTACCTGAAAAGATAGATAGCTTTCGTCTTTAATGACCCGATCGAAACACCAATATGTAGAAGCGGAACCGTCACTGCTAATAAAACGAACTCCTGGTTTACGCGCGAATCGCTTTTCCATTTGAACTAAAACGCCAAGTTCGCGAAAAAGTTCGTAGCAGAAGGGTAGCATTGACTCCCCAACGCGATCGCGTGGAAATTTTTCTTTCTCCAGCAAAACTACCTTATATCCCTTCCGTGCCAAAATAGTGGCAGCCGTCGAACCTGCTGGCCCACCACCAATTATCACGACATCGCACTGCTGGGGGATATTCATGCTTCAAGACTCCCAAGTTTTGACATCAATAAGGACTTAATAGTATCGATAGTCTCAAAATTATCTAACACCACCTCATCTGGATTTATTCTAACATTAAACTGTTCTTCTATAAAACTAATCAACACAAAAATCCCTAAAGAATCAATAATTTCTTCTTCAATCAGAAGTGACTTATTATCTAAAATTACTTCTGGCTTATCGTACATAAATTCTTTGAGTATCTGGCTTTTGAGGATTCCTTCCACCTCTGACTCTGTATAGCGTTCTGTTGGCATATCCTTAGCTCTCAAAGTAATTTAAGATCGACTTTCCCAGTGGAAGTTTTTGGCAAAGATGCCCGAATCTCTATAACAGCAGGAACCATATACTTAGGTAAATAGTCCGAACAGAAACTCGCTAAATCCTGCTTTTGCAAAGACTGAATATCGTGGGGAACCACAACAGCTTTGACGATCTGACCGAATTGTTCATCAGGAATAGCTACAACCGCTACCTCTGCTACTTGTGGATGCTGGTATAATGTCGTCTCTATTTCTCCTAGATCGATTCGATAACCGCGACTTTTAATCGTGCGATCGCGCCGACCTAAAAAGATATAATTTCCATCTGGTTCTTGCCTCACTAAATCGCCAGTTTTGTAAACCAACTCCTGCTTTTGCTCTCCCGTTGCTGACTGAGAAGACATATCGAACGAACGGGATACCAAAACCTCCTCAGTCAGATCCGATCGCCCCCAGTAACCGTCCATCAGCGAGCGCCCGCGCACGTAAAGCTCTCCCACTTCCCCCACCGTTGCTATTGTCCCCCTATCGTTGACAGCAAATACCTCATTATTAGCACAGGCTTTACCAATAGTCAAGGTCGCGATCGATTCATCGGGAATCTTCTCAACCGGATAATAAGTACAAACATTTGTTTCCGTAGGGCCGTAAAGGTTATAATATTTGGCCTGCGGTACGCATTCCATCAGTTGTCGCAAATATTTAATCGGAAAAACCTCACCTGCAAACAGAATAGCTCTTAAATTAGAAAAGTCATATCTTGGTAAATTCCCATGCAAAACCAATTGGATGAGGGCAGAAGGAACCGAGTACCAGACTGTTAGTTCTTGTTCGGCAATAAACCTAGCTAAGTCAAGCGGAAAAACTGTTAACTTTTCGGGAACGATGATTACAGTACCGCCAGCTTTGAGTGTTGTAAAAATATCGAAAACTGATAGATCGAAGTGTAGAGGAGCGTGATTGGAAACGCGATCGCCATAACTTACCTGAAAACATTCGGCAGACCAATTAATAAAGTTTAGTGCCGCCCGATGACTAATCATTACTCCTTTTGGAGTTCCAGTCGAGCCTGAAGTGTATAAAATATAAGCCAGTTCCATTTCAGTTACTTCGTTGACAGCTAAGGGAAATAAAGGTGCTTGCAATACATCCTGCCAACTGATAAAATTGTTGATAGTTCCTGAAATTTGGAAGGCATCCCCACCGACAACAATTGCCCGCCGAACGGGTGCGAGTTTTGGTAATATCTGTTCTAAACTGGCAAGTTTTTTAGCAGTAGATATTAACACCTCGATCCGGCAATCGTTAATAATAGATGCAATACGCCGAACGGGTGCCGATGGATCGAGAGGAACGCAGACAGCACCAGCTTTGAGAATGCCGAAAATTGCCGCTACTGCTTCAATGGATTTGTTGAGGTAGATGCCGATGCGATCGCCTTTCTCAACACCAGTATTCCTCAGAACGCAGGATAATCGAGACGAAACTTCATCAAGATCTTGATATGTGATAGAGTTATTATTATAAATGACTGCTTTTCGCTCTGGATATTGCTTGGCACTGATTTCTAAAAAATGATGGAGTAAATAAATCATATTTTAAGCAAGATTGAGGTTAACTAAACAGCGCAATAATATTCACAGGACTTACGCACTAACAACCTAATTATGTCATTCTGAGCGTTAGCCCTTCACTGCGTTCTGCAAGTAAACTCCGAATCTCAAAGCCTTGCAAAACCATTACAGTGCGTAAGTCCTGATTCATATATAGCGATCCTAAATCAGTCGCAAAATCGCTCTAGACCAGAATCCTTGCAGTGTGAGCATCTTGCTCGCGTATAATGCAAGCAAATCATTTAGGATTGCTATATAGCGGTTCTCAAGTAAGTGAGGTACACGCCAACGCAATTAGCCATTAGCCATTAGCCATTAGCCAACGCAATTAGCCATTAGCCATTAGCCATTAGCCATTAGCCATTAGCAATTAGCCATTACCAAGTGTACCTCATATACCTGAGAACCGCTATATAAGTTTCACCTGATAGTAATTTACAATCCCATAAACTGAGCGATAATCTGATACTGAATTTCAGACGTTCCCGAATAAAGCCGACTTCCCAAAGCATCCCGTAACTCTCGTTCCAGTTCGAGTTCCGTTAAATAACCATATCCTCCGTGAATTTGAATCGCATCTAAACAGGATTGTACCCAAGATTCGCTAATATAAAGCTTTGCCATCGCTGCTTCCATAAAAGCAGATTTACCTTGTTGTTTCAACCAGCCAAACTTATACAATAAATTTCTAGATGTTTCCAGTCGCATCTTCATATCCACAAGCTTACTAGAAATTAACTGAAACTTACCAATTGGTTGCTGAAACTGCTTTCGATTCTTGGCATATTGAGTGCATTGTTCAAGTAACCTTTCCATACTACCAATAGCACTAGCAAGAATGAAACCCCGTTCCCATTCCATACTGTGACTAAATACAGCCATTCCCGCACCTTCTTTTCCCAGCAAGTTAGCGGCAGGTACTTCACAGTTATCTAGAAGTAATTCAGCCATCTGTGCCGTTCTTAACCCCATTTTTGACATCTTTCTTTTGACAATCAAACCCGGAGCATCTTTTTCTACTAAAAAACAGGTAATTCCCCTTTTCCCTCGTTCTGGGTTGAGGGTGGCAAAGACTAGGATTAGGTTGGCGATATTGCTCCGCAACGGTGACGCGATATTGCTCCGCAACGCTAACGCGAACGCACCGTTAGTTACAAACATTTTACTACCATTTAAAATATACTTATCTCCTTCTCTTTGGGCAGTAGTTTTCAGGCTGTAAACATCCGAACCTGCCTCTGGTTCTGTTACTGCATGAGCGCCAATTAATTCGCCTTTTACAAGTTTGGGAAGATACTTGAGTTTTTGTTCGGGAGTACCAAATGTCAACAAAGGAATTTCGCAAGCCCATGTATGAGCGGCAATTGAGAAAAGCAAGCCGTTATCTTTACAACCGTATCCTAGACCTTCTAAAGCATAAATAGTTGTGAGGGTATCTAATTCTTTTCCCCCATATTCCTGGGGGATTGGCAATCCCATAATTCCCCATTCTCCACATTTTTTCCAACCCTCTAGGTTAAATTCTTCCTGCTGGTCTAGTTCGACAAGATTTTCTATCAATAAATTTTTGGCAAACTGAATTACGCTTTCCTTAATTTCAACCTGTTCTTTAGCCCATGAAAAATCCACTGAGTATTTTCCTCTGTTAGATGACTTGTTCCCCCACATTCCGCAGGTTTGCCGATCGAGTCTAACGTATTTTGTCTGACCGATCGCACCGACAAATCAACCAGGGCGATCGCTCTGATGGGTCAGCGATCGTCGGCAACACCTAGGCGATGCTCTTGTCTTTACCCCTGTCCTATAAATTAATATTGAGGCCTCAGACTTAATCGCAGCCGGCCTCCGATTGACCGTCGCCTCCTTCAGCTCCTTTTTCACCAGAGCTTGCTTGTACTGGATGACGAGAGCGATCGCACGCTTGTGTGTCCAACTGAAGAAACTGAGAAACTAAAGCCGGTGGGGGTGGCTGTCCCATTACCACTACAAAGAATTATTTTAAGCCCTTCTCATAAACTAACCAGGTATTGGTACTCGTGCGATCGCGCATTCATCGAGCGCCCTGATATCTTGGTTGAAGCCTAAGTCAAAAGTAGCATTAGATGGTATGGTCGCATCTATGCGAGCGGCAGCGGCAGGCTGGAGGTTTACAACCGGAACAATAGGTTTTAGCAGCAGTGGGTTCCGAACTCGCGCGGCCCTGCATGCGATCGCGCCAATCGGCGTAGAGTTAGGACTGTGGCAGGGCAGCTATCAAAACCAGACAATGCTATGGCTGCGGTGGTGGGACACCGAGGACAATTTGCTGCTGACAGGTGCAGAACGAGCCTCTAGAATCCAACAAGCACTTTTTGATAATTCCTCGGCTGTTGGGAATGGGATTGAATGCAGAGCAAGTGGGATAAGCCCTGGGTTTATCAGTAGAGTTCGTCAGGCAGCATTCCCAATCTTGATGCAGCTAAATTTGGCTTTCCCACACAAGAATTGTGGATTCTCAATCTAGCAAACCTTGCACTGCATCCGGCTATCGCCGTCACTCCCTAAAAAACCAAGGACTCTCGTGGCCAGGGGGTAAATTTTTACCCGACTGTCAAGCTCTGCGAGACAACAACATTTTAGTCGATTGATTGTCAGGTTAGCCAGACAACAACATTTTGCCTTATTACCGAGATCAGCCTTACACTCGCGAACAGCCTCAACGGAGCGCAAAAACCAGATAGTCCAGCCTCAACTTTATGGCTGGCATAGTGGGTACTACGCTACAAAATCGCTTCATAAATTTTAGCTACCTGCCAATTTTCTCACACTTGCTCAACTTGATTTTTTATTCAATTCCGAGGTCACAACTTGACTATTAAGTCAATCCACTTGTTGTTAAAAACGCTAAAAAATTAGCTAATTGTTGCGTCAGCTAAAATCAGGCATTTGCAGTATAAAGTCAGGCGTTTGCAGTATAAAGTCAGGCAAGTGCAGGTATTTGCAGGGGGTGCACTTTACCTGCATTTACCTGAAAATATCCTGCAAATGCCAGACTTTTTCGGTCAAATTACTGCTTTTTTGTGCTGTTCGTGCGTTTGCTTGTTGAGGCTGCTTTTGGCTGTTCTCAATCGGTAGCAAGCAATGGTTTTGTGATCACAAACCTGACTTTTACGCGCAGAAACAAAAACAATGCACCCTCATGAATGCGGTAATCCTAAGTGCAAGGCGATCGCGTCGATGCTCGCTGTCGGACGAACGATAATCACAGCGAGCATCGACTTGATAGGGTCAATGGTGAGCCAGTGGTAGCGAATTGCAGGCTGATTCGGATATTCGAGTAAGGGCAGCGGAGTCGCGAGTTGCAGTTTTTAAAGTCAAAATAATTCAAATCACCACAAAGGTTTGGCTTTGAATCGATCGCCGTGCAGCTATCGCCACAACTACCTAAAAACTAGGGCTGGAGTGTCAAGGGGCTTAATTTTACCCGATCTTCAACTGTGCCTCCCAATCAATACCACTGATGCGATGTTAGCCAAGTGTCTCAAAAGGCTTGGTTTTACCCGATCTCCAACTGTGCCGATTGCTCATACTATTGTGGCGGCTTTTGCTTTGACTACAAAATTTACTGGCTTACCTTCGTAACGGTTAGAGCATTCTGGCCGCCCAAAAATACTGAGGCACTTCGCTTTTTTGTACTAAAGTGCGGTAGCACTGCATTCAATCTCGCAAACAAACTGAACTGCAACTCAAGAAGAGAAAAACGCTACCGCCATTGTTCAGATACATTAATATGCAATAGCTGAATGGCTAATAACGAGGCCGCTATTTTTTAGGCAACCTTAACATTCTATTCGATTAGTTCTGCTTGCTCGATATTGAAAGTACAGCTTGCTATAAATGCTACAGTTAGTAGCTTGCCTCTGCTACAATTACTTGAATTGGGAGTGCAGAGTTTGCTGTTAAATTATTAAATTGATATTAAGTGTACCGTCACGGTAAAAAACCTCAAAATTAACTTTTTGAGACTGGCTTTTCATGAGTTTTTTTGCATAAATTTGAGTTTTTGTGAGTTTTCATGAGTAAAACTATGCAAGCTCAGCTTGAACTATTAGCTGAAGTCGAAGCAGTATTTGCAGCAAAAAACTCACAAAAACTCACAAAAGCTCAAATTTATGCAAGCTGGGAAACCAAGGAAAAAAGCAGAGATGAGCGATAGCAAGCAATGTTTTTGCGATCGCAAATCTGACTTTTACGTGCAGAAAGAGAAATAATGCACCCTCCTTTTACGGAAGCCTAACCGTAAGGTCGGGTTTAATACTTTTTTAAGCTTTAATGACAATTGTAACTATTTGTACTACAATTCAAGCTGAATATTCTATAGCTCTAAGAAATTAGAGGGAGAAAATGCTTCAAAAGCAATTCAACGAACTCATCACTTATTCAAGTGCGATCGCACCTAAACAAACTATTTTATACAAATAAATAAAATTATAGTCAGTCTCTACGTTAATAAACTGTCTAAATAGCCCTCTCCAATTGGGGGATATAAATTCACCTGAATAGCGCTTGTAGATTACAGTTATTAACTTGTATCTTGGCTCATAGTGTGATTCCTGATTAAAAGCTATGAAAACTTTACTGAAAGCAAGACCCAGAGAACGGCTATCAAACCATATCCACATTCGCCTAACTGACTCGGATTATAGCCAAATTCAAACATTAGCGAACCAAGTAAATTTGAGTATGAGCGACTTCATCCGTCGTGCAGCTTTGAAAAGAGCCATGCCACGCCCTCTAACTGTATTTGACTTGAAAGCCTATCAAGTTTTATGCCAAATTAATGCCCAACTTAGAGTTGCCGGAAACAACCTCAATCAGATTGCTAAAGCTTGCAATAGTGCTGTGGTATTAGGAGAACCCGTTACTGTCAATAGAGGACTCTTAGAAAGCGTACAGCACCTTATTCAACAAAACCAAACTGCAATTAAAACAATAGTTGCCAACCTCACCAAATCTACAGTCCGCTAATTTTTAACCAGCCTGAGCAATTGATGTAATAAACCTACTGCGAAACGGTTATGATTGGCAAACAAATCAAAGGTACAGGCTGGAGGGGATGTCTGAACTATGTACTCGGCAAAAAAGGTGCTTACTTAATTGGCGGTACTATGTGCGGACAGACTCCTGAAGAACTGGCTGCTGAATTTGCGATCGCCCGACAACTAAGACCTAACCTGAAAGTAGCAGTTTTTCACGCCACTTTATCTGTCGATAGCACCGAAAAATTAGAAGATTCTGAAGAAAATGACCAACGCTGGCTGGCAATCGCAGCCAACTACATGAAAGCGATGGAATTTGACAACAACCAGTATGCAGTTGTCAAGCACAACGATACAAACCATGACCACATTCACATTGTCGCCAGTCGCATTCGCCTAGATGGAAGTATCGTTGACGATAGCTGGGATTATTACAGAAGCCAAGAAGTAATCCGCCAGTTAGAAAGAGACTACAATTTAGAAGCTGTTACACCTAGTTGGGAAATAGATAAGCGAGCTCCGACTACAGGAGAACACAGATATTTACAAAGCAAGGGAAACAAGAGCGTTAGGGTACAATTGCAAGACCTAATTGATGAAGTTACTCAAGACAAGCCAACTATGCCAGAATTTGTTGAGCGGTTGCAGCAACAAGCCGTAGAGGTGCAAGTCGGATTGACTCGAACTGGAATCGGCTTCAGTAAAGGCATTTCTTACAATTTAGATGGAGTCGCTTTAAGTGGCACTCAGTTGGGTAAAGCCTACACTTTTTCTGGATTGCAGAAGCATCGAGGCGTTAGCTATGACAAAGGGCGAGATAACGCCCTAATTGACGCTTTAATGCAGCCACAACACTTAGCGAACGCCCCCCATGAGGCAGAGGAAAATGAGTTAGAGTCGTCACAATTCGAGTTAGGAGCAACCGCGCCTGCAACTCCTGCAACAGCAAATGAGTTAGAGTTGCCACAATCTGAGCTAGCAGCAATCGCACCTGCAACTTCTGCAACAGCAAATGAGTTAGAGTCGTCACAATCCGAGTTAGCAGCAACCGCGCCTGCAACTCCGGCAACAGCAAATGAGTTAGAGTTACAACTGTCAATCCTGCCTGAAAGGAATGAAACTCAGTGGCAAAAAGTGCGATCGCATCTAGCAGTCGAGTACAGTTTACCTTTAGAATTGCTTAATTTATTGCACTCTCATTCTTGGCTGTATGCCGGCTCAGAAAAGGCTATCTTCACGGCACGGACGCTTGACGGGGAAGCCCGGTTCGCTTTTGTTCTCGATGAAAGAGGCAACTTTACTACAACCCATCCCCTGTCATCTGAAGCTGCTTTCTGGGTAGCCACTACTGGAGAAATTGAGCGAGCTGTGATTGCCTGTAACCCAATCGAAGCCCTTTCACTTTTGCTTATTGAACAGGATAACTCTACAACAGCACCAGCCACAGTTTACCTAGGAATTGAACGAACTTCACAACTACCTATACAATTCTTACAAGAACTCGATAGCGTTATTATAGCGCTCGCCGAAAATTCTCAGCTCGCTCGAAATGCGATCTCGCTGCTACCGAATGCAGAACTTGTCAATCCACAGTCAAGTTGGAATGATATCTGGATACAATTAATTGAGCAAGAACAGCAAACTCCTAAACAAAATAACCAACAGTATAAACAGCGCATCCAAGATATAGAACTGGATTAGCTTTTACAGCTTTAAAAATTGATACGACTTACGCAACTGAGGAATTTTTAGACTATCTGTGGCGTAAGGTGCACTATTGCGATCGCCCTTAAGAGTTCGTCATTTCTGGAACAAAATCACTCATTTATGTGCAGTTTTACCTAAGTTCTTTACCAGTAGATGCCCAGCTAAATAGTTGGGCTATTCGTCAACATTGAGGCATTGAAAACCAAGTGCATTGGAGTTTATATGTGACTTTTAATGAATATAAATCCCGCATTCGGTCGTTCAACAGTCCTCAAAATTTGGCTTTTCTAAGACGAATGGCACTTAATGCCATCAATCAAGAAACGCCTCTCCGACGTAGTTTGCGACAAAAAAAGAACCGAGCGACGATGAATGATGACTATATGATGCAGATTCAAAGAGTGCTTGTGTCAAGCCTGATTGAGATGCTCTTACCCTAGACTCACTTACTCACGCTTGTGCTCTGTTGAAGTCGAAACGGCCAATATCCAACTTTCGACTCCTAGCTATCTTTGTGACTGATAAAGCTATGGTCGATGTTGGATTTGCTGGCATCAACCCGACCTACAAGCAAAAGCGATCGGCTCTCATGGCGAGTTAAGTCCAAGCTCGATGCTCGCTGTTGGACGAACGATCGTCCAACAGCGAGCATCAACATCTTTACTGGCTGCGAGATTAAAAACAGGAGGGCAAGGCGCGATCGCGTTGGGCGTTACCAGCCAATACCCAACTGCACCAACGGGCTTGCGTCGTGCCCGGCGATGCTCCATCGTAACCAAGGCTTTCCTGTACACCAACTGGCTCGCTCTTGGCTTCAATATCGACTCAAAGAGCGAGCGTACAGCGGGCGTCAAAATCCAAACAGCGAGCAAGTCAAACTTTCTCCTCTTAGCTGCCCAGAGTGAGCGTGAGCTAACTCCAAATTGCAGCTATTCTCATAGCAGTCTTGCAAAAACCATAAAAACCATAAATTGATCATTTTTACCCCCTTCTTACGTCTATTTGACATGGCTTGCTATGCGACTACCGTACTTATTACGAGGATTTAGCAGGATTCAAGAGGTGTCGGAGTACAGAAAATCACGCCAAAAGCAACAATTCTTTACAAAAACTCATAAGCATTTATACTTAAAATGAGGCTAAAAGTACGAAATAGGAGGTGTAATGAGTAAAAAATGTGCTGTTTTTTCCTCTTTTTTCCTCCCAATTTTTAGCTAATTTTTTTGGCTCAGTTATATCGATTTTCCTGCATTAGTTTGGTCAAAGTGCACTCGGATTGATAGAGTCAATGGGGAGCTTGCGTCAAAGCGGCTTGCAGGTTTATTCGGACATTCGATTGACATCCTCCCACCACTGATTCGGAATACTGAGTCCATGCTGCATCACCGATCGATTTGCAAGAGTGTCTATTCTTGACCATATTACGAACCATCAAGTCCTCATACGCCACCAAATCGGTTAGGGTCGAGGGGAGTATTACTACTCCACCCCTCCCATCCGAAACCGTGCTTGCGACTGTCGGGCAAGAGAGCATACGTCACCGTATCTCCTCCCCTCAGAACCGTACTTGCTACTCGTCGCATCATACGGCCGGGGCCTTTGCCTTCACAGAACGTTTACCACTATGTACCGTCTTATGGCAAATTTTATGTAGGTGTTGAAGATTGTCGATTTCATCTGTTCCACTTTTTACCAGAGGTACTATGTGGTGTGTTTCTAGAGCTTCTCCATTGTGTAGATTTTCCCCACAGATTGGACACAACCAGTTCTGGTTTTGGGCTATTTTGTAATATTTAGACCCAGGCTCCCAAATGGTTTTACCCACAGAAGAGCGATTTACTTCGTGATGCGACGATAAAACTTTGTAATTAGCAAACCCATCAACCTGACAAGCACGATGGACCGACCATAACAGGTGGAGACAGATCACCCCCATGTCTGGCAAGAAAATCTGCGATCATCAAAACCTTGAGGTTAATATAGACTCTAATAACCTTAGCAACAGCTCCTACGCGGAGCCAAAGCAATCGCAACGGTCACATAAGTCATCTACAGAACCCCGCCTCTGCCAAAGAAAATTCTACGAAGAATGCCCCAGTAGTGCAATCACAGATACAATCTATACGGCTGGAGTCACTGGTATGGATTTCTGGGAAATAAGCGAAACCAGTTTGAATGGTCGCAAAGATTTTTCCAAAGGTCGAGTTGAATTGCAAATCCGCGATCGTTTCGACCTAACAGACTTTGCTGAAATTGCCTATCAAGCCAAGGAAATTATCGCCCAGAACTTCGGAGAAGAAACCCTCAAACTGCACTATGCACTGGCAATGATTGCCTTTCGCAAGCCCGAAGTCGGGAGAGAGCAAATTACAGTATCAGCATCTAAACTCCTAGCTGACTTTGGTGAGAATAACAAAAAGAAACACTACATCCCAAAAGCCGAACGAGACGCCAATAGCCAGCCAGCCCGATACCTTTCTAAAGAAGAAAAACTAAGAGCCTTAGCCTATCATGGATATCTGCTAAAACGATTAGAAGTTTCCGTTAAAGCTTGGCGGATACGCAATAAAATATTTACTATTGAACACTCCAATCTCTGGGAGATTTTTCAAATTACCGAGGTGTTTCATCAAGAAAAAAACACCTTGATCGATATTGAAATCACTTATCGCCCTGGCAAATGGTTTGACAAATTTGCAGGTCACGAATACTTGCGGGAATTTGGCTACCTTACCAGCGAGGCGCTAAAACTAGATTATTACCAGGAAAAAATGGCTCTCAGACTGGCTTATTTTGCCCTATTTGCCCTGCAACAGCACAAAAGCGGTCGGTATCAAATAGAAACACTGCTGACGCGAATCGGGTATAAGAACGACATAGAGACAGCCAAGAGAAACGGAGTTACTGCCTCGAATTTAAAGCGCAGCTTCGATCGAGGGCTAAAAACACTGGGAAATTTTGAATACCCCTACCTCTTTGACTACGAGTCCGATGTCCCTGACTGGGCGTATCCAAACAGCCAAATTAAAAAGCCCAATCACTGGTTTGAAACCTGGCTACAACTTAACGGGACTTTACGCCAGCCAGAAGCGCTACCCAAACACCCACAACAACCCGAATCAAAACCAGAGCAACCGCAACCGCCCAAAAGACCCGCCCACAAGCAGAAGTCAGCTCAGCCAGCAGCCAACCTAACCGAACCCATAGCTTTTGGTCAATGGGTGAGAGAAGCTCGGAAAACTATGGAAGAAAGCCTGAGAACAATGGCAAAAGAGCTGGGTATCTCAGCATCCCAGCTATCTCAGATTGAGAACGGCTGCTATCCACATACCATCAAGCCCAGCCTGAAAACCAAGATAATTCGTCACCTTGGCTTAAATGAGTAACTAGCCAACCAAAAGGCATCTTGCATCCAGCGGAAAGACTCCCAATTCAGGGGGTCTTTTTAGCTTTTTGAGCAGCAGAGTGTTTAAACCGCTAAACACCTAAAAAATTAGCAAATTTGCTTGAATCTCTTATCTGACAATGGTTTCAGCGCCTAAACACTTTGGGGGTATTCGGAAAAGTTTAGGGGGTATTCGGAAAAGTTTAGGGGGTATTCGGAAAAGTTGTAAATTTGAAACCTTTGTCCTGTATAGCTTTCAGCGCCTAAAAATCTCCTGAGTAGTTTGAGTAGTTTAACGGAGTGTCACTAACCACAGCAGCCGAGTCAGACAGGCTAAGGATTGATTTCAAATTCTGCCCAATATAAAACGTGACGAGAGAAATTTATCTGAGGTGCTGGAAGCATTGCCGTCAAACCAAACGCACGGGAATTGCCCGCAGCCTTGCTGACACCAGAGAAACACCCCTACCCCTACGAAAAGCCCCCTCAACCCCGCCTAACCGCTTCCGGCTGCCCCGACCTTCCACCAACACCGGAGGTGTGCTGTGAACGCGCCCATCTCCCCACTGTCCGAATGGCTGGCTTCGGCCATAGACCCCGACCTCATCGCCCTTAACATCCAAACCCTCTCAGGCGACACCCCGTACCAATACCTCCTGTACGAAATCAACGCCGCCTCCGGCAGAGTCCATCCCGACGCACAATGGCGGTGGGCCAGAAAGCACTACAGCCACATCGAACACGGTGGCTGGTGGTGCAATGGTCTTGACCCCCTCAACAACTGGCAACCCATGTATTGGGGCTGCTTCAAACCCCAAAGGCCCCGAAATGCCTTTGACCCCAAAGGCAAAATCAAACCCGTCAAATACGAACACCCCCCCAAAAGCCCCACCAGAGCCTTCTTCCTGCAAGTCCCAGACCACATCTGGGCAAAAGTCGCAGCCCGCTACGATTTGCCCATCGACAACTCAGACAAACAACTTGGCTTCTGGCAATGGGTGTGGGACAACAACATCCCCGTCATCATCGTCGAAGGCGCAAAAAAAGCCGGATGCCTACTCACACTGGGCTACGCCGCCATCGCCCTCCCCGGTGTCACCGGCGGTGTCAGAACCAAAACCCCGCAAGGCGAAAAATGCGACCCCTACCTCATCCCCGAACTCCAACACTTCGCCACCCCAGGGCGGGAAATCTACATCTGCTTCGACTGCGACAACAAACGCCAAACCATCCAGAACGTCAACCGGGAAATTGGCAAACTCGGCCGCCTGTTCGCAGCGGCAAATTGCCCCGTCAAAGTCATCAACCTGCCAGGGCCAGAAAAAGGCGTTGACGATTTCGTGGTATCGAAGGGCTCCGATGCCTTCAACGCCCTCAAAAATGAAGCGCAAGGCTTCCAATTCTGGCTCGCTAGGGAATCATGGCTTTTAACCTATCCCGCCTCTTTAAAGCTCAATTCTCGCTATTTGGGAAAACTCCCCTATCCAGAGTCCGGGTTAGCCTGCATCAAAGCCCCCAAAGGCACCGGCAAAACCCAAGCCTTGACTAACTTAGTCTCACAATCCCTTGACACAGGCGATCGCCGCGTGCTGATAATTACCCATAGGATTCAACTGGGCAGGGCTATCTGTGCCAGCTTAGGAATCAACTACATCGACGAAACCAGAGACTCAGCCGAGGGTAAACTATTCGGATACGGCTTGTGCATAGACAGCCTCCACCCCCTCTCTCAAGCAAAATTCAATCCTGAAGATTGGGAAGGTGCGATCGTCATCATCGATGAGTGCGAACAAGTCATCTGGCACGCCTTAAACAGTTCAACTTGCCGCGAGAACCGAGTCGCCATCTTGCAAACTCTGCAAGAACTCATCCACAACGTCTTGACAAGTGGCGGCTTAGTTGTTGCCCAAGATGCCGACTTATCCGATTACAGCATCGACTACCTAATAGCCATAGCAGGCATCCCTATTTCGCCTTGGGTTGCTGTTAACGAGTGGCGGCCAAAACGAGGGCGAGATGTGACTTTTTTTGCTACTTCTAACCCGGCTTCGCTGTATGTGCAGATGGAGCAAATTCTGTCTCAAGAAGTCACTTGTTGCGACCTGGAAAGCCGTGCTGAATGTTGCCATATAAACGCTACTGAATGTAGCTCTATAAACCCTAGTAAATCTCACCCTGTAGAGCTACATCGACCGCGCATTATGGTTGTAGAAGACTCTCAAAAAGTCACCGGAAAATGGTCTTGTCGCAACCTGGAAACGCAACTGCAACGCCGCTTTCCCCATCAGCGAATTCTTAGGATTGATAGCGAATCAGTAGCCGACCCAAACCATCCCGCTTATGGCTGCATTGAGCAACTCAATGCTCAGATCAAAAACTACGATATTATCATCGCCAGCCCCACGATTGGCACTGGTGTCAGCATCGATATCCGAGGTTACTTTACAGCAGTTTTTGGCATCTTTAAAGGGGCGGTAGCCGTCAATGACGCTTTGCAAGCTCTAGCCCGTGTAAGGGATGAAAATGTGCCTTGGTTTGTTTGGACTCAACAATTTGGTTTCGGCAAAATTGGCAATGGCAGCGCTAGTTATCGAGCAATAATCAAATCTCAGCAGAAAGTCATTAAAACCAATATCAAACTGTTGCATGACGCTGATTTTGACATAGATTTCGCCCACGACCCGATTCACTTGCGGACTTGGGCTTTAATGGCAGCTAGAATCAACGTTGGAATGTGGAACTACAGAGAGGCTATTTGGGAGGGATTGAAGGCTGAAGGGCATCGGATAACATTGTGTCGAGAGACTCAATTACATCGGGAGATTAAAGTTATACAAATGCAACAATTGGCGGCTCACAATTGCCAAGACTGGGATTTATGGGAACAGCTAACTAAGCAAGCGCAAGAATTAGAAGAGGAGTTAGACAACTTAGAAACTGTAGCTAATTGTCTTAGCGATGAGGCAAAAGTAATCAGGGAAGAGAATAAGGTAGCTGAGGCTTCAGGGGTGGCCAATGCTGAAAACATTACTCTGTCTGAATACCTGAAATTGAAGGACAAGCGGGCTAAGACGAAGGCAGAACTAGACAAGCAGCGTAAATATCAACTGTGGGATACTTATGGAGTGCCTATTACGCCCGAACTAAAACTCAGAGATGATGATGGCTGGTTGCCAAAAATTAGCCTGCATTATTATCTAAGTTATGACCCTGAATTTGTCAGATTGCGAGATAAAAATCACTTGGCTGGACATCAGGAAAGGGGTAAAGGTAAGGTTTGTCCCCAAGATTTGCGCTTATTTACAGCTAGGGTGGAAGCACTTAATAAATTGGGAGTGATGGAGTTCTTAAACCCGGACAAAGAGTTTCGAGGGACTGACGCGCTTGTGATAGCTTTTGCTGAGCGGGTTAAGCTATGTTCTGTTGATGTGAAAGACTTTTTGGGCATCAGCGTCAATCCCAAGGCTAAGCCGATGGAAGTGGTGCAGTATATTTTAAGGGGTAAGCTGGGCTTTACTTTGCGACGGGTTCGCCAAGAAAGGTCTGAGGAACGAGATGCTTTAGGTAGGCCCAAACGCATTAGGGTTTACCAGTTTGAGTTTCCCCAGGATGGCAGGCAGACGATTTTTGAGGTTTGGCAGCAGCGGGATAAAGAGGCAGTGTCTTTGCCGGAAGCTGCTACTCAGTGTTTAAGAGGGGTATCTAGTGGCACAGGGTCGGATAATAGTATAGAGATGTCTGAGGATGTGTTTTCTGAGGGTGTGCCTCAACAGAATGATCGGGTGGTCTCGGCTGACACAGGGTCGGATAATAGTATAGGGATGTCAGAAGGTGTGTTTTCTCAGGATTTGCCTCAACAGATTAATGAGGTGGGAACTGTTGGCACAGGGTCGGATAATAATATAGGGATATCTGAGGTTGTGCCGCCTCTTGGTTTATCTCAACAAAATAATGAGGTGGGAACTGCTGGCACAGGGTCGGATAATAATATAGAGATATCTGAGGGTGTGCCGCCTATGGATGAGGAAGTGACTCACGCTACTCAAGTGTTTGGAGTGGAAGCTGCACCTAGGGAGACATTAACAACAGAAGGGATGGGAGTTGCAGCTTCATATCAGGCGATAGAGCCCGAAAATCATGCTATTCCTACTTATGAGACAAAAGTACCCCAAATAGCACCGTCTGAGCTGAAAGTTGGCTCGGTGGTGAGGTTCTGCGGTGAGGTTCAGAAATATGTCGTTAGAGCTGTTTCTGGGGCTCAGGTAATGGTGAAATCTCTGTTTTCGGGGCAATTCGTCAACACTTACACACACCGCTTAGAGCTTGCAGAAGAAGGGACAGGATGAGTTATTTATGGCATCGCGCACACATGGGGACAAGAAAGTTGAACGGCTTATTACACAAGGGTTTGAGTTAATAGTCTCAAAAAAGATCGAGAGTAGAGGCGATCACGATTAATGCTCAGTTCAGCCTTGTATTTGTGAACTGCGAGTGTGGCAAAAGAAATAGGTTGAACAATTTATGTCCGATGAATTCCCCATCATTATTGTCACCCAAGAAGCTTACGAACTTTCTAATCAGGAAGCAATGGGGAGTAAGTATAAGTTTTGGTTTGAACACCCAGAACTCGGCCGCTGCCTGTACAAACAAGCAAGACTTGATTTAGGCGAAGATTGGGCAGAGAAAGTGGCCTCCGAATTGTGCGAATTACTGGGAATTCCTCATGCTAATTATGAACTGGCCGCCACGAGTGAGGGGAATCTCGGTGTAGTCTCTTCTTACTTTTTACCCAACGGTGGCACCCTCGTTCACGGTAACGAACTTCTTACTCCCATCGTGCCAAATTACCCCACCTTTGCAACCTACAACCTGTCGCAACATACAATTGATCTAGTGTTGAGAATTATCTCTGATGAATCTGTGAATTTACCTATTGGTTGCACAGTACCCAGTGGCATCCAAAAAGCTGTAGAAGTGTTTGTCGGCTATCTTCTGTTAGATGCGTGGATTGGCAATGGCGATCGCCACCACGAAAACTGGGGTGTTATCCAAAATAAAGCAATGCTTACTTCAGGGGAAACAGTACACCTAGCGTCTACTACATCCGAAACAGCACACCTAGCGTCCACTACATCTGAAACAGTACACCTAGCACCCACTTACGATCACGCTTCTAGCTTAGGTCGCGACCTCTCTGATGAACAAAGGCAAAACCGCTCAGTAAAGTTTTATGCTAACAAATGTTTCTCAGCTTTTTATGGTAACGTTGATGATAAAAAGCCTCTCAAAACTGTTGATGTATTTGAGTACGCTGCACGTTGTTATCCGAATGCAGCGCATATATGGCTTGAGCGACTTGAAGGTATCTCAAAGGCGAATATACTAGATATTTTAAATCGAATTCCTAACACTCGTATCTCGCCTATTGCCGCCGATTTTGCCCAAAAGATTCTTGAATTTAATCAACACAGACTACTTACCTTGAGGAAAGCGCTACCGTGAAGACAAAATCAACACTTTTTTTGGCTTGGCAAGACCAAAATAGCCGCTCTTGGTTTCCCATTGGCAGGCTAACATTTGATGGAATTAACTACGAATTTACATACACACAAGGCGTTTTAGAAGCTCAAGAAAAGTGCGGTTTTGAACCCTTAGCCTCGTTTCCGCGCTTAGGTAAAGTCTATACATCAACTTACTTATTTCCCGTATTTGCTAATCGGTTGATGCCAAAAAATCGCCCCGATTACTCAAGTTTTATTCACTGGCTAAATCTTTCTCAGCATGAAAGAGATCCAATTGCCATGTTAGCCCGCAGCGGTGGGCGACGAGAAACAGATACGCTTACTGTTTTTCCGTGTCCCGAACTAGATTCAGAAGGGCGGTATCGCCTTCACTTTTTCTTGCATGGACTGAGGTATTTGCCACAATGTGCAATTGAGCGAGTTAACCGCTTAGAGACTGGAGAAAAGTTATGGTTAGCTCACGAATTTCAAAATCATTATGATTCTAAAGCATTGACTTTAAATACAGAAGACCACTATATTGTCGGGTATTGTCCGCGATATTTGAATAGTGAGATTTTTGAAGTTTTATTGATAAATCCCAGTTTGGTAGAGGTGCGCGTAGAGCGTGTCAATCAACCACCGACACCGCTTCAGTTTCGCTTGCTGTGTAATATAACTTCTCAATGTTATGATGGCTTTCGCCCCTTTTCAAGTGATGAATATCAGGCTTTGATCGGTGAGGTGGCAACTGTTTAACTCATAGGTTACGGTGACAATTTTTAGGGTAAAATGATGTGTGGATTGTCAGGAAAATAAAATTTTAACCGGGAAGTAAAACTCGCTCAGCCCATGCTTGATAATAACGTCGTTGCATTAAGAGGTTTAGGCTTCAAAAAGTACAATGCGAGATGCGCGTCAGCTTTCCCCAAGTCCCATCGCCGATTCTCTTTTTAGTGGTAAACGACTGAACAGGGGACATTAGGGTATCAAAACGGTATCAAACCTGTATCAAAACGGTGTCAAAAAACTGACGATGGTGGTTTTCTACGTTTCTCCGGGCGATCGCCTGACGGGGTAACAACTACTCTGCGACCATTTATAGATAAAGCTTTGAAGCTCCTTAACCTAAAAAAGAACCCGGCTTATTGACAGGTCTATTGACAATAATGATGATTACGATCGCCCCCCAGCTTCCTTCTCCGTTGTCGAAACCTGAAAAAATGGCGTAGGCGTAGCCAGCGTGAGGCTTCGCATTCCTCCATCTTTTTTGAGATTAATCGGTTTAAACCGCAAGTCTTGCTAGCTTTCAGGTTGCTTGTCACCCCGTCAGGGCGATCGCCTAAAATAAGGGTTTGGTTGAAGTGTACGAACCGGGAGTTTTTGAAGTTGAGTTTAGCGATTTGAATGGTCGGGCTTATGCGCTCGAGACTTTAAAGGCTCATCAACTGATGGTTTTACATCATTATAAGTTGACAGAAGAAATGTTAGTTAAAGTTTGCTAACTTCACCATATACTCATATACTATAGAGAGATTCACCGACACTCTCTACCAATTATCCACCTTCACTTGCATTAGAGCTATGGTTCAAACTAAACCGATTTCCAAAACCATCACTAGCTTAGACAATCTGGAAGAAAAATTTAATCTCCGTCCTACAGAAAACGCACAATTGTTTCCTGAATGGAATCAAAACTTACCCGAACTCACCGACCCAGAAACAGCCGCACTAGACCAAATCAGAAACCGATTTATTCGTCATCGCAAACGCGGTTCCTTAGCCGAAGGAACCATCAATCACTTAGTCATTTCTCCCTTATTAACTCTAACCGGCTTATACGACGAACCCTTTTTTGTCACTACAGAACCGGAAGTTGAACTCTTCCTAGAAGACAGAGACGAAATGCTGCGAGGACGCATCGACACCCTCATTATTCAACAGCAACTCTGGGTATTAGTTGTAGAATCTAAATCAACTATCGCCTTTTCTGTTGCCCTACCCCAAGCCCTCACCTACTTGATGGCAAACCCCAACCCAGAACGCCCCGTTTATGGATTAATCACAAACGGTGATGAATTCCAATTTATTAAACTTCTAATTCAACCTAACCCTCAATACGATTTATCTAATATTTTCTCCCTGTTACTCCCCTATCGCAATCAACTTTATGACATCATGCGAATCCTCAAACAAATTAGACAAATTATGCTACAATCATCCTGAAAATCATCTACTCGAATTTCCTCTTTTTTGTCAGCGACAGCTAGTTTTGGGCCTACTTTGATAGCAAAGTAGCTCTGATCGTTTACTGCCCAATTGTAATCCCTAACTTCAGAGCAGGATTATTGGCCCATCGCTCCGCTACGTGAGTATAAATAGAAGTCGTCCTGGGGTCTTTATGCCCCAACAAGTCCTGCACTTGCCGCAGTTCTGCCCCGGCTCGCAGCGCCAGCGTTCCCGCCGTATGTCTCAAACTGTGGGTCGATATCGTGCGCCCCGGCGAATGTTTCAGCCCTGCTTCCTTTAAATAGCCGTCTACAACCTTCCGTATCCCCCGGCGGCTAATCCGCTGCCCACCTGCCCGGTATCCCACAGCTACAAACAGCGGGCTAGAGGGCGCAAGCACTTCCATCGCTTTTCTCGCTTCCAAGTAATTCATCAGAGCGAGCGCAATTTCCGGCGTTAGCGGCACAATCCTAATGCTGCCCTTCCCCTCCACCCGAATCCCCAAATTATTGCCTTGCTGTACCAAATCAGCAATATTAGCCCGGTGCATCTCCACCGTGCGCGGTCCCTCCAGCGTCATAATCACCAGCAGCGCCTTGTCCCGCAGTGCCTTCACGCTGCCGTCGCTCTTAATCGTAGCCAGCAACTTCTCCACTTCCGACTTTTCCAGGTAAGTCACCTTCTCAGCAGCATCTCGCTTTTCCCTCGGTGGCTTCACGCTGAGGGCGGGGTTGACCAAAATCAGCCCCTTGGATGTAGCCGCATCGTAGAAACGCCTGACTACCGATAATTTCAGGGCCACAGTCGCAGGCTTCAATTTCCTGTCTTCCACCAACCAGCGGCGGTAGCGCTTAATATCATCCTTTGTCGCACTAGCAAGGTTGATTTGGGGGTCGGCGCGATCGCACCAAGACACGAACAGTCGCAACTGGCGGCGGTAAGTATCGGCGGTATCCGGTGCTGCGTCCCCAGCCGCGACATCGAGTTCTAAGAACTCCGCCCACGCCGATAGGAGGCTTGAAGCCGTAACCAGGGGGGTGATTTCAATGTCAGAAGCTAGACGGGGGTTGGAGCTAGAGGGATTGGCAAGCATAGCGAATTTTATTCATCGCGATTTAACTCATTAAACCCTGGATAGTTCCCAAAATTACTATTATGGGAATTATTACCAGGCAACAGCGATCGCTGTTGCCCTAACTTCACTGTTCGGTCGTGGGCTGATAAATTTGACGCAACTCTACCCAGCCGTAGATAGACGGGAAAAGGTGGCGGTCAGCCTCGTCGTCAATATCAGAATGGTGGGGGAAATTCTCAGGGTGTCCGTGAATTTTGAGAATTCCCCTGCGGCGCTTGGCAGCTTCACAGAGGAATGGTATGAGGATATTAGTTGACCACCTCACTTGGTCAGGAGTACGAAGGGAACAGTATTCGTAAGGTACTGGCACAATTTTGTGGATTAACAAGCGATGCGTGCCATTTCCAACAAGGCGACCGCAAAGTGCAATAGCAACAGCTTCTTGACCGTCGCCAGGGAACAAATGCGCTTTTAGTTGCTCTAATTGGGCGGCTGTCAAATTTAGAGATGTTTTCATGATTTAGCCCTTCCTTGGTCATACCAAATCCGGGTTAGTTACCCCCTTTATCGTCGGGAGTAAAGAAACTTGCGCTCGCGATCGTCCAATAAAAAGAACTTTTATAGTTGAAAGGAAGAAGAGAAAATTGTCTAAAATTCAATAAAGCTTGCTAATTGACGAGCAGCAAAAAAGTTTCTCTGTCCACTTGCGAGCGTGTGAAATGAATAGATAGCAATTATGAAGTTAGTAGAAGCGGAAAATTATCAGTTATCCTGTGGCTAAAATTTCTGGCTCTGGCCACCAAGGATAAAAGGTAAGATTTTTGATTCTCTCTGTCATGGTCGTCGCTAAAATTTGATAGCGCGAGGCGAGCACTTCTTCTCGCATCATCAAGGCTGTCAAAACTTTTATTAACTTTCAGTTCATCGGCAAGACACCACAGCCTTTCTGCTGGCTGAAGTTCAGGAGAATAAGGCGGCAAATACTCAAGAAAGATTCCTTCTGGAACAACCACTTTTTCACTCGTATGCCAGCCCGCCCTGTCAACTACTAAGCTGCGTAGCAGCTTATCAGCATACGGCAGCACTGCGATCGCGGTGGAACGCTATGCCAAGCGCGACATTGCTTCAGTTGCCTCACTCGCCAGCTATGGGAGAAACTTACTCTAAAGACTTAAAGGTATAATACGTTTAAGTGTTTAACCAATGACCGCAAGCCTTGCCGACGTGCGCTCGTTACTCAAAAGAGCAATCGCCCCGGTCGATCGTTGGGTCTAACCAGCCAGACAAAATACCTCAGACTTTAACTGCCAATCTGCGGCTGACCTCAGAATTACCCATAAACGGTTAAACATATTAGACGTTTAATATATTAGGATTTTAACACTTAAGCTCATAAAACTGTTAAGCTAAACAATGATTAGACCTTAATAGGATTTTATGTTGAAGGTCGCTATTTTCAATTTCAAGGGCGGTACGGGGAAAAGTACCACAGTTTTAAACTTAGGAGCTTGCCTCGCCGCAAGTAAGTGCCGCGTCCTGCTGCTCGACTTAGATGGGCAGCGCACCCTTAGTTTTGGGTTAGGTCAAGACGGTCAGCAGCCGACAGCTTTAGATTGGCTTCAGGGAGATAACGTAGAGCCATTAAATACAGAGGTAAAAAATCTGTGGCTGATTCCGGGGGATTTGGGACTGTTCCAGTTGCAGTCACCTCATGATTTATTCACCCCAGCCCTCTCTAAGCTTAAGGGGTTTGATGTGTGCCTGATGGACTGTTCGCCAGGGCTCTCCTCCGTTTCGGTACAGGCTCTGTTGGCGTGCGATCGCGTGTTGATTCCGACTTTGTGCGAACCGGCAGCCCTCAAAGGGTTGTCGGAAGCGGTGGAATTAATTCGAGGGGAGCAAACAGGAGTGCCAATTGAGGTGTTACGGACTCGCTATAAGTCGCGCTTGCTGTTAACCCAGGAAGCTGACAGTTTGCTGGTTGAGGCTTCTGTGGAACTGGACTATCGGCTGCTGCATACGGTGATTCCTGACAACATTGCTGTGGCAGAATCCATTGCTCAGCAAAAGCCTGTCACCGCCTATGCTGCCAAGTCCTCCGGTGCTTCATCTTATCGGTTTTTAGCTAAAGAATGCAAAAAATTGTGGAGGTTGTCGTGAACAAACCTAAAAGTAAGATGGGGGGGATTGGAAAGCTGAGCCAGTTTTCGGGAATTAAGCAGTCACCGGCACCAGTAGATATTGAAGCTGATAGGGTACCGGCTCTTGACCCTCCGGTTGAAGCTGCGACTCTGGCTAATTCCAAGGAGAAACTGGTTGCGGTCAATTTCAAAATTACTCGCAACCAGCAGGAATGGTTAGCAGATACAGCCAGACTTGTTAGGGACAACAACGCCCAAGCTGTGCCACCAGCAGAACGAGTGTATCCTCAGCATTTGATGGGTGTGGCGATTTCTCTGTTACAACAGGCTGATGTGGACTGGAGCCAAATCAAGAATGTTGAGCAGTTGCGTAAACAGTTAAACCTATTAAACCTTTAGACAATAAAGTGTATAAAGTATTAGTGAAGTGTGAGCTCTGGTAGTGCTGCCTGTTGCATAACTCCTGTCGTAGTGGGAAATATATTTTGGTGAAAGGAGACAACCTCTTGCGCTTTACTGTCCTTTTCTTCTCCCGTCTGAATCTAGGCGAGGGCTTTTTATTTGAGAGTTTTTGTCTCACAGGATGTCTAGTCAACATACCTTTGAAGTTAGTTTAAGCTGTGATGACTAGACATCCTCTAGATCACCCGCAAGGGAATGCTATCCATGCTGTCTGCCCAATACAATTACCTGTTGGCTGATAGATTTAATTGGTACGAACAAAATGTGCGATTCGTTTAGCCGAAACCGAACTCGGAGGATGGCTAGCAAGGTAGAACCTTGACAACTTGATAAACATGATGGTGAGGAAAGTAACCTAGAAATCCAAGTCCATCCCTCTTGGTATAAGAGTGAAAGCCATACCCTCACGGTAGCGACTAGCCATCAATCCGTGAAGCAGGGTAAAAGATAATCCGAAATAAGCCTGACATAAGGTTATCTGGCAAGGACTCATGGATACGCAAGAAAGCTACGTCTGAACTGTGGTCATCGTAGATTGGTGAAACAAGGCTGATACACCAAAGACAAAACAAGTCAACGAGTGAAGATAAGCGGCGTGTTTTAGTTGTGATATACCTCAAAATCACTCCCGCAGAGAGTAGCATCCTAAAAGTCCAAAACAATGTTTATCAGGAACGAAGTAACCTCTCGCTTGCTCCTTTGGAGGTCGAATACCAAAGGTAGGTGCTAACTACAAGCAACGAGTAGGAAAGATAGAGTCAGAAGCCAACGCTCAGGGTAATGCCTGAGATATGCAGACAGACTCACGTTTAACCGATTTGGATAGTTTCAATGTCAGAGGATTATTCAAGACAGTGGTCAGTAAAACTGAACTCATGGTGAACTGGAAAGATATACCGTGGAAGAAATTTCACCGTCATGTCTACCGCCTCCAAAAGAGAATATTCAAGGCAAGTCAACGTGGTGATGTTGGCACAATGCGACGACTCCAGAAGTTGTTGATGAAATCCTTTGCTGCTAAATGTCTAGCAGTCCGTAGGGTGACACAGGATAATCATGGTGTGCGACGTGAAGTCGTACATTAGGCGCATCTGCGCTGAATAACTGGAGAGCCGCCTCTCCCGGAGAACTCTCTCTC
>NZ_JAUBPT010000333.1:0-2022 GCF_036700905.1 Microcoleus sp. S13_C3
TGAATTATCCGGGTTTTTGGCTTTTTCGGTATTCTATTTTATCGTACTTCAACTTGAAGTGCGGAATGTGGGTTTGAAAAAGTATTTAAAGAATTACTGCCTCATTTTCGTCGGAAATGGTTGATGAGAAAATCAAGACCACTACCGGATAGCGTACAATTTGCCTTAAAAAACTTTGAAAATATCTGGATAGCTGACGGGTCAACATTAGAAGCATTATTTAAGAAGCTACAAAGTTTATCAGATGTACCGATTGGTCAATTAGCCGGAAAAATGGGAATAATTATAGACCTAGTAACTCATCTTCCCGAATAAATTTGGTTTTGGACAAATCCCAAACAAGCAGATACTAATTGGGAAGAAGATTTCCTAAAAACAGTTAAGCCAAAAACCTTACTGTTATTGGACAGAGGCTTCTATCACTTCGCCTTTTGGTCAAAACTCATTGAGCAAGAAATTGGATTTATCACTCGAATCAAGAAAGGTGCATCTTATCAAATCGAGCTGGTATTAACCAATACTTATGATGTCAAAGACCAGATAATTAAAATAGGTGCAGGGACAAAAAAGACACCAGCTTTGACTATAAGATTAGTACAGATTCGCTCCAAAACTTCCTGGCGTTCTTATCTGACAAGTGTCCGAGAAGCTGAAATATTGCCCCCTTATGTAGTAGCAGATTTATCTCAAAGACGGTGGCGAATTGAAGAGGCATTTTGCCTAGTAAAAAGATTACTAAATCTCAGCTCTTTATGGACAGGTTCGTTAAACGGAATCAAGCTACAAATCTGGGGTACTTGGCTATTTTATGCGATTTTAGTAGATTTAGGAGATGCGGTGGCAGATGAATTAGGAGTACCAATTGAACGGGTTTCATTAGAAATGATTTATCGGGGGATGTATCATTTTTCGGTTGCCTATCAAAAAGGAATAGCTTCTGACCTTGTTAAGTATTTCGCCGCCGACGAAAATCAAGATTTAGGGATTGTTAAGCTAGGCATGAAAACCTCATGTCAGGCTAATTATTTCTCCTTTCCCTGGAACTCAAAGAAGTCCCGAACAAATTTTTTTCAACAATAAAGGAACAAATGGAGTCATATTTTAATTGAGTCAACAGGTAAAACATGAGTAATTTTACTCATGGACAATAGTGCTTTTAGCTTAACTTGTGAGTAATGGTCAAGGAGTAATTTTTACTTCTCTTGAGTTAGTTAAAGAACTCATGGCAAAAACTCATACTAAAACCGGGCTTTCTGTGGTAGTAAATGTAATCGATCAAATTTATGAAACTGGTCGAAAAGTAGCTAAGGGATTTAAAGAAACAATGAAAATTATTTTTGATGAATACCTACCCAAATGGAATTATCGTGCAGTTCCGACTATTTAGCAGACGCTAAAGTTATTAAATTTTCATTCCTTAGAAACCTACAAACATCCCGAACACCCCTACCTGTTCCCCAGCCGCCACCTCAATCACCGCTGGAAACACGCGAACCCGGAAGCCGCCTCTCATCTATTCCAAGAAGCCTGCGATCGAGTTGGCATCATCGGCGCTTCCACCCACAGCCTCAGAAGGTCAGCACTCACCCAGATGAGCAACGCGGGTATCCCATTGCGGATTATTCAAGAAATCAGCGGCCACCGCAACGCCAGAACAATTGCAGAAATACTTAGAAGTGCGGCCCGACCCAGTAAGGGGAGCCGTCTTTGCACTCTCTACCCTTTCCTACGTCAGGAAACGCCCATATCCTGATATAGCACCCTCAACCCCAGGAAATCCGTTGCCCCCTCACCAACACCCGCAAGCCCAATCCGACGCGACTGAAAAAATTCCAGACTGGTGATTGGCTGAGTGCAAGAAAAACGAATGCTCCAGCAGCATCTGCTGGGTATGAGATGCTCTACCATCCGTTTAACGGCTCTCATACTAGAGTTCTTGCAAAAATAACTAGGACGGGCTCTTCGGCCCATCCCACAAGAGTTATTTTTTCTTGTGGGATGGGCCGAAGAGCCCGTCCAATA
>NZ_JAUBPT010000334.1:0-2008 GCF_036700905.1 Microcoleus sp. S13_C3
CTAAAACTCCCGACAGCCAACCCATACGCGAAATTAATACACGGTTGTAGCAAGCCTAAAATACTAAGTCTTCGCCCATTCGTAACAAGTTAGAAGGGAGTATATTTTGTCAATACCTCTTTGTATAGAAATCTAAGTGAATAATAATGATAATCAAAAAAGGGGGTAAGGGTGGGAGAGTCAGCCTGTGGCTGACTCTCCCACCCAATCGCGATTATCATTATTAATAAGTTGTTGGCTTGATTGGCGTTGCACCGCGATCAAATTCTGTGGCGGACGATCGATAATAGTGGCGGACGATCGATAATAGTGGCGGGCGCTCGATAACAATGACGGGCGATCGATAACAATGACGGGCGATCGATAATAATGGCGGGCAATCGATAATAATGGCGGGCAATCGATAATAATGGCGGGCGCTCGATCCCGGGTTGCACCACAAGTACACGGCAGCGTTGCGGCGAGCGAGATCGATGACGAGCGTTGGGGAGATCGAAGGATATAATTGACAAATAATTGAGCGATTGTGTAGGTCAGTAAATATGGCTAAAAGTCAGAAAACCAACCGTGACCACGCCAAAAAAACTACAAAACCGATGGTGGAGGACTCCTGAGATTGCCTCACAACTATCGGCATTACTAACACCGGCTATCACCTCACAAGAAAATTACTACCGCCAACTGGGTTTACGAGGGAGAATTCTTAACTTACCGTTGATGGTAGCAGCAGTATTAACCCTATTGTGGCGAGATGTAGCGGGGGTGACAGAACTTACAAGAATGCTGGCAAGAGAAGGTTTTTTATGGTGCCGACCTACGACAGTCAGTCAACAAGCTATGTCTCAAAGGTTTCTAAGTTTTCCCGCTACATTATTTGAGGGAGTCTTTAAAAACTTATTGCCAAGTTTAAGAACTGCTTGGTACCAGAGAAAACAACGACCCCTACCAGAAAGCATTCAATTTGCCTTGAGAAAATTTTCGAGAATTTGGATAGTAGATAGTTCAACCCTCGAAGCATTGTTTTGCAAGCTCAAAAGCCTGGAAGATGTACCTAAAGGGCAGTTGGCAGGGAAAATGGCAACAGTTATAGATTTAATGACGAGGCTCCCGGTTGATATTTGGTTTCAGGAAAACTAAGCGAGCTTCTGATGTTAAGCTTGAAGAAAACATCCTGCAATTAGTACCAACTAAAACCTTACTCTTACTGGATAGAGGATTTTACCATTTTAGCTTTTGGCTCAAATTAATTGAACGAGATATCCATTTAATTACTCGTTTAAAAAAAGGAGCAGCCATTCAAGTAGAGCGAGTATTTACCAAAAGTTACGACCTGAAAGATAGTCTGGTACGCTTGGGTTCGGGAACAGCAAGAACTCCATTTATTACCTTGCGTCTGATTGAAGTTCGCTCGGGTAAAACCTGGCATTCTTATTTGACAAGCGTACTAGATCCTCAAGTGCTACCACCCTACGTCGTGGCAGATTTATATCGCAGGCGTTGGAAGATTGAAGAAGCTTTCTATACCGTAAAAAGACTCTTGGGATTAAGTTATTTGTGGACGGGTTCTCTCAACGGGATTCAGCTTCAAATCTGGGGTACTTGGATATTTTATGCACTCTTGGTCGATTTAGGTGAGGCCGTTGCTGACCAACTCTCTTTACCCATAGATTCGATTTCATTAGAAATGATTTACCGGGGCCTTTACCATTTTTATGTGGCCCGCCAACAAGGTAAGGCAACTGACCCTATCGAGTATTTCGCTGCGCCCGAAAATCGAGATTTAGGTATTGTTAAATCTCAACGAAAACCCAATGTTAAGTTAATTGTTGCACCTTTTCCCGATCGACAGCGAGGGTCTGACTACTTTTTCTTTGAAGCATCTTCTCAAATCCCCTTGACAACTGCCATCCAAGCTTAACTTGTTACGAATGGTCTTCGCCCCCTTCGTTTCGTTGGCTCTAACCGTTTTTGCGCTCCAATTGGGTAATATGTATATCCAGTGGGACTC